>CALKAA010000468.1 GCA_937983495.1 uncultured Gemmobacter sp.
TCCAGATCCGCCCGCCACCCCCCGAAAACAAAAACCCCGGCCAAAGCCGGGGTCTTGCCATCTCATCAGACGCAGGCCCGCCTCAGCGGTCGTCGTCTTCCTCATCATCGCCCTGCGGCAGATTGAAGAAACTTTCCGCATCGGAATAATCCGCCGGATTTTCCTTTTCTTCTTCCACGGCGGCAAAGGCCCCCAATACGCCCAGCCCAACGCCGCCCAGATCGTCGCCCGACCGTGCCTCAGGTGCCATGCCCAGCGACTGCTCGGTCGACACCAGCTTGCGCCGCTCGTCATCCGACATCACGCCGCCTTCCGCCGCCTTCTTGCGCACCGCCGCCTGCACCGCCGCATCCAGCTCCGATTGCTTGCACAGGCCCAGCGCCACCGGGTCGATCGCCTGCATGTTCTGGATGTTCCAGTGGGTCCGCTCGCGGATCGAGGCGATGGTCGGCTTGGTGGTGCCCACCAGCTTGCCAATCGCGCCATCCGACAGCTCGGGGTGGAACTTCACCAGCCACAGAATCGCATTCGGGCGATCCTGACGCTTCGACAGCGGGGTGTAGCGCGGGCCACGGCGCTTGTCCTCGCCCACCGCCGCCGCGTTGAACTTCAGCTTCAGCTTATACAGCGGGTCACGCTGGCCGCGCTCGATCTCGATCTGGTCCAGCTGGTTGTTCGCCACCGGATCAAAGCCCTTCACGCCGGTCGCCACATCGCCATCGGCAATGCCCTGCACCTCAAGCTCGTGCATGCCGCAGAAATCCGCCACCTGCTTGAAGGTCAGCGTCGTATTGTCCACCAGCCACACGGCGGTCGCCTTGGCCATCAGGGGTCTCGACATCAGGATCTCTCCTTTACAAATCTCTCCCGCGCCGGGAAAACGGCTGCAACCGGGCCGGTTGCGATTTCCACAATTTAGGGAATTCACTGGCTGCTATACTGTGATTTTGCTGCGGGGGAAAGAGAAAATGCGTTCAATTGCTGGTGTGGCTCTGGCCGCGCTCCTGCTGCCCGCCCCCGTTCTGGCCGAAGGCGATACGGCCGCTCATCGGGCAGGCGATTTCGATTATTACGTCATGGCGCTCAGCTGGTCGCCCAATTGGTGCGCTCTGGAGGGCGACGGGCGCGGCGCGCCAGAATGCGACCGCGGCGCCGGGCGCGCCTTCACCCTGCACGGGCTCTGGCCGCAATATGAGGAAGGCTGGCCCGATTTCTGCCGCACCACCCAGCGCGACCCCTCGCGCGGCGAGTCGGAGGCGATGGCTGACATCATGGGTTCCTCCGGCCTCGCCTGGTATCAGTGGAAGAAACATGGCCGCTGCGCCGGTCTGCCCGCCCGCGACTGGTATGCCACCATGCGCCGCGCCTATGGCAGCATCGCCATCCCCGAGGTCTTCGCAGGGCTGGATCGCCGCATCACCCTGCCCGCCTCGGTGGTGGAGGACGCCTTTCTGGAGGCCAACCCCAAGCTCAAGCCCGATCAGATCACCATCACCTGTGACGAGGGCATGGTGCAGGAGGTCCGGCTGTGCCTGACCAAAGACCTCGAACCCCGCCGCTGCGGGCCGGATGTGATCCGCGATTGTCGGCTGAAAGACGCCGTGATGACCCCGATCCGCTGAAACGCCGCTGAAAGCGTATAGCCGGTTACAGTTTGCCCGATTTTTCGCGGCAAACTGTATATCCGGTTACCGTTTCAGCAGATGCGCGGCAGTTGTTCACCCACAAGCATATCGACGATGCGCTGCCCGCCAAAGGGCGTGCGCATCCGCACCTGGCCGGGGTGATCCGCCACCGCGCGGCCAATGATCGCAGCCCCCCGCCCCTCGGGTCGGGCCTGCATCGCGGCCAGTGCCGCCGCTGCCTGATCTTCCGGCACAAACAGCACCAGGCCCCCCTCATTCGCTAGATATAGGGGGTCGAGGCCCAGAATTTCGCAGATACCGCGCACTTCCGCGCGCAAGGGCAGCGCGGTTTCGTCGATCACCACGCCGATATGGGCCGCCTCCGCCATCTCGTTCAGGGCCGAGGCAAGGCCACCCCGCGTCGCATCCCGCGCCGCCCGCGTGCCGGGGGCAGCCGCCAGAACCGCCTCAATCAAATGGCCAAGCCCTTGGCAATCCGAAGAAATCTCGCTCGACAGCGCCAGATCGCCCCTTGCGGCCAGAATGGTCGCCCCATGATCGCCCAGCACCCCGTTCACCAGCGCCACATCGCCGGGCCGGATGTTCACCGCCCCCAGATTTCGGGTTGGCAGGATCACACCCACACCGGATGTTGTGATAAACAGCCCATCCGCCGCCCCGCGCCCCACCACTTTGGTATCGCCGGTGACGATGGAAACCCCGGCCAAAGCCGCCTCCCGCGCCATGCTCTGCACCACCCGGCGCAGCAATTCGACCGAACAGCCCTCCTCGATGATGAACGCCGCCGACACCCACAAAGGCCGAGCGCCCCCCACCGCCAGATCATTCACCGTGCCGCACACCGCCAGCTTGCCAATGTCCCCCCCCGGAAACTCCAGCGGTGTCACCACAAAGCTGTCGGTGGTGAAGGCCAGCCGCGCCCCCGGCTCGGCCAAGGCCCCCATCTGCAAGCGCGCCTGATCCTCGCCCGAGCCGGGGCCGAAGGCGGGCAGGAACACCGCCTCGATCAGATCGCGCATCGCGCGCCCGCCGCCGCCATGCGAAAGCGTCACCTGAGCATCGCGCAAGGCTTTGAAATTGCTGTGATCCATCACCCTGCCGCCCGCATCCCGCCATATTGCCAATAGGCCGCGCAGGCCCCTTCCGAGGACACCATCAAGGCCCCCAACGGCATATCCGGCGTGCAGCCCTTGCCGAATTGCGGGCAGGCTGTCGGCTTCATCCGACCGGTCATCACCGCCCCGCAGGCGCAGCCCTCCGGCTCTGGCTCGGGCGTGGCACCATAGCCGATGCCGAATTTCACCTCGGCATCAAAGGCCGCATAGGCCCGCCGCACCCGCAACCCCGAGGCGTCGATCTCCCCCAAACCGCGCCAGGCGAAACTCGGCCGCCGCTCATAAACATCGGCAATCGCCGCAAGGCTGACCGGGTTGCCATGTTCCGGCACCACGCGGGCATATTGGTTTTCCACCTCGGCCCGGCCTTCGGCGATCTGATCCAGCACCATCAGCACCGATTGCAGCAGATCGGTGGGTTCAAACCCCGCCACCACGAGGGGTTTGCCAAAGTCTTGTGCAATGAAATCATAGGGATGCACCCCGATCACCATCGACACATGCCCCGGCCCGATAAAGCCGTGCAGCACCATATCCGGGTCGCCCAGCAGGGCGCGGATGGGTTCCGGCACGGTGATATGGTTGCAGAACACGCTGAAATTGCCCAAGCCCTCGCGCGCCGCCTGCTGGATCGCCAGCGCGGTGGAGGGCGTGGTGGTCTCAAAGCCAAGACCAAAGAACACCACCTCGCGGTCAGGCAGCCGCCGCGCCAAGGCCAGCGCATCCAGCGGGCTATAGACCATGCGCACATCCGCCCCCGCCGCCTTGGCCTGCAACAGCGACAAGCGCGTGCCGGGCACCCGCATCGCATCGCCAAAGGTGGTCAGGATCACGCCAGGGCGGCGGGCAATCTCGATGGCCTCATCCACCCGCGAGCGCGGCAAAACGCATACCGGGCAGCCGGGGCCATGGATGAACTCGATCCCCTCATGCACCAGTTTATCCAGGCCATAGCGAAAGATCGAATGGGTATGCCCGCCGCATATCTCCATGATATGAATGGGGTTTTCCTTGGTGGCACCCACGGCGTCGGCGCGTTTGGCAATGGCCGCCAGCAGCGCGCGCGCCGCCTTCGGGTCGCGGAATTCCGAGGCGTATTTCATCGCGCCAACTCCTCATCCGAGACCGCCATCTGCTCCAGCGTCTCTTGCGCCTCGCCCAGATCGCGCAGCGCCTCCAAGGTGCGCGCAGCCTCCTCGGCGTCGATCCGGCTCATGGCGAAGCCCACATGGATCAGCACCCATTCCCCGATCAGCCCCTGCAACGGCCCCTCGGCCACGCAGGCCACATTGACCTCGCGCCGCACGCCCGAGACCTCGGCCATTGCCATCAGGCGCGCCTCATCGGTGATCGCCGTGATCCGGCCCGGAATGCCCAGACACATCGCTCAGTCCTCCTCCTCATCCGCCACCAGCCGCCCCGAGGGGTCGGTGATGCCGTACCGCTCCAGCTTGGCGCGCAGCCCCACGCGCGACAGGCCCAGCTCCGCCGCCGCGCGGCTTTTGTTCCAACGGTGGCGGGTCAGCGTTTCGCGCAAGATGCGCATTTCGATCAGCTCCACCCGATCCTTCAGCGTGCCATCGCCGGTCAGCACCGCCTGGGCCGAACGATCCGCCCCGGCCTCGCCCGGCGGGCCTTGCAGGATCGGGCGCGAGATCAGCTCTGCCCCCAGCACACTATCCTGCGCGGAAATCAGCATCCGTGTGATTTCATTGGTCAATTCGCGCAGATTTCCGGGCCAGTCATAGCTTTCCAGAAACTCCAGCGCTGCCGGTTCAAAGCCATGCGCCAGCTTGCCATGCCGCGCCGCCACCTCGGCCAGCACATGCTGCGCCAGCACCGCCAGATCGCCACGCCGCGCCCGCAAAGGCGGGATCGGCAGGTCCGCGACCGAGAGCGCATAGTAAAGATCGGGGCGAAACTGCCCCTCGGCCACCAGCGCCGCCAGATCACGATGCGAGCCCGCCATCAGCCGCAGATTGGTGGTCACGGTTTCCTGCCCGCCAAGGGGCGTAAAGGCCCCCTCGGTCAGCACCCGCAGCAGCGCCAGTTGCAGCGCCGGGCTCAGACTATCGACGCCAGACAGATACAGCGTCCCCCGGTCGGCCTTTTGAAACAGCCCGATGCGATTGGTGCCCATCACCCCACGTTTGGCGCCCAACAGCTCTGCCGCCACAAGATCTTCGGGCATCCCGGCCAGTGACAGCGCATAAAACGGCTTGTCCGACCGTAGCGAGACCATATGCATGGCCCGCGCCACTTGCGCCTTGCCGGTGCCCGGCTCTCCCGTCAGCAGCACCGGCACGTCAAAGGTGGCGAATTGCCGGGCCGCGGCCAGCACCGGATTAAGCGGCGAATTGGGCGCGCGCAGGATGGTTTCAAACCCCATCCCCTCGCGCAGCGCCTTGCGGCGTTTCTCCAGCCGGGTTTCCGCCGTGGTGCTGAGATGCCGCATCTCCAGCGACAGCCGCTCATTCTCGCGCGCCAGCGTGAACAGCCGCGCCGCATTGCGCACCACCATCAGCAGGTGGTCGGGGTGCCAGGGCTTTGCGATGAATTGGTGAATCCCCGCCTCGTTGATCGCATCGGCCATGGCGCCGGGGTCGGTATAACCAGTGATCAAAAGGCGCACTGTCTCGGGCCAGCGCTCGCGCAAGCCTGTCAGAAACTGCACCCCGGTTTCGCCCGGCATCCGCTGGTCGCAGATCACCACCTGCACCCATTCCTCGGCCATCAGCGCCGCCGCCGCCGTGGTGTCGCTGGCGGTGAGGATTTCAAACTCATCCTCCAGCGCCATGCGCATGGCGGCGAGCGAATGCGGCTCGTCGTCGATCAGCAGCACATAGGGGCGCGGGCTGGCCATGGGGTCAGGCTCCCAGCGTTTTGGCGGCAAGGCCCGCGCGCAGCCATGCGAGCCAGGCCTCCATCCCCTCGCCCGTCCGGGCCGAGACGCGCAGCACGGTGAGCGCCGGATTGACCCGTTTCAGGTTCGCCTCATAGGCCGCGAGGTCCGCGTCGCAATGCGGGGCCAGATCGGTCTTGTTGAGGATCGCAAGCCGCGCGGCGGTGAACATATCCGGGTATTTCAACGGCTTGTCCTCGCCTTCGGTCACCGAGAGGATGGCGACCTTGGCATCCTCGCCCAGATCGAATCCCGCCGGGCAGACAAGGTTGCCCACGTTTTCGATGAACAGGAACGAGGCCGGTTCCAGCGCCAGCGCCGCCATGGCACCGCCCACCATCTGCGCATCCAGATGGCAGCCCTTGCCCGTGTTCACCTGCACCGCCCGCGCGCCGGTGGCGCGGATGCGGGCGGCGTCGTGGTCGGTCTGCTGATCGCCCTCGATCACCGCCAAGGGGGCGGCGCCAAGCGCCTCAATGGTCTTGCACAGCAGGGTGGTCTTGCCCGAACCGGGCGACGACACCAGATTGACCGCAAAGGCCCCGAGCCCCGCCAGCACCTGCCGGTTGCCCGCCGCCAGCGCATCATTCTTGGCGAGGATCGAGGTTTCCACCTCGATCAGCCGCGCCTGCGACATCCCCGGAACCGAGACACCCGCCGCGCCAAGGCCATAGTGATGCAGCCCGCCCGAGGGCGCCGGGTGATGATGCGCCAGCCCGAAACGATGCGCCTCATCATGGCTGATCTTGCGCCCATCCAGCGTGACCACATCGCCGCATCCGCAAACCGTGCACATCACATCACCTCCATATCCTTGATCCGCATTTCATCACCACCCTCGGGCAGCAACCTTCCGCCGCCGCAAAGCGGACAGGGCGCAAGGCGATGGCCGATCTCCACCGCCACGCCGCAATCAAAGCACTGCGCGCGGCCCGGCAGGTCCAGCATCTCCAGCGCCGCACCCTCGGCCGGGCTGCCGCGCATCACCACGTCAAAGGCGAAGGCGAGCGCCGGTTTCTCGACGCCCGCAAAGCGCCCGATTTCCAGCCGCAGCCTGGTGACGCGGGCAAAGCCGTGCTGGCGGGCCTGATCCTCCACGATCTTGCGAATGCCCTCGCAGAGCGACATCTCATGCATGGGCGACCCCCTCCAATTGCAAGGCGATGCAGGGGTCCAGAATATCGACCAAAAGCGGCGCAAGGCCAGCCCTGTCGGCGGGCAGTGTGGCGAGGCTGGCCGCCAGCAACCCGCCGGGCATCAGCAGATGATCGGTCGGCGTGGCACGGTCAAAGCCGGTCACAATGCCCCCCGCCACCCGCAGCCGCAGCGCACAAATCCCGCGCGAACAGGGCACCAGCGCCGTGCCATCGGGCAGGCGGCGAGGGCTGGGCATCTGGCCCAAGGCCAGCGCCTCCAGATCCAGCACCCGCGCCATCAGATGCGCCAAGGGGCCATGGCCCTGCGCCTGCGCGGCCAGCAGCCGTGGATGCCTAGCATGGCGGGTGGCGAGGCTGTTTTCCGCCGGGATTTCCGCGAAAGGGTTAGGGGTTACAGGCAATTGGCTGACCGCCTCGCCGGGGCGAAAGCCCCGCGCCAAGGCGGCCATGACCGGCGCCCCCACCCCTTCGATGG
>CALKAA010000469.1 GCA_937983495.1 uncultured Gemmobacter sp.
GCTGGCCGGTGGCTTTGGGCCACCGGCCCAAACGCGGAAACGGTGCCGCATGACCGAGGCGATGGCCTCGGCCATTGCTCAGACCTGCCGCATGCGTCGCGCCAACTCTTGCAACGCGGTGAAGGCAGCGAAACGGCGGTGGTGCAGCGCAGCCAGATCGCCCTTGGCGGGCTGGAACAGCCGCGCCGGGCCAGACATCGCCGCCATGGCGCTGCCCGCATCGGGATGGCACCCGCTGGCAATGGCCCCCAGCATGGCGGCCCCCAGCAAGACCGGCTCCGGCGCTTCGGGCAGGGCCACCGGCAGGCCGGTGCTATCGGCCAGCATCTGACAGGCCAGTGCGCTTTGCGCCGCCCCGCCCGAGGCCACCAGCGTTTCAATCGCCATGCCTTGCGCGGCGAAGCGCTCCAGCAATTGCCGCAGGCCATAGCCAATGCCCGACAGCCCGGCGAGATACAGCGCCGCCAGCGAGGGCAGGCCGCGATCAAGGCCCAGGCCCGCGATCACCGCCCGCGCCTCGGGATCGGCGAAGGGCGAGCGGTTGCCAAGGAATTCGGGCACCACGATCACGCCCTCGGCGGCGCGGATGCACTCCGACAGGCTGCTGCCCAACCCCGCCGCATGTTCCGCCACATGGGCGATCAAGGGCAGACCGCGCGCCGCGGCCTCGGCGGCAATCGCGGGCGCGTCGCGGTGCAGATGCACCAGATGATCCAGCGCCGCCCCCGCCGCAGATTGCCCGCCCTCGTTCAGCCACAGCCCCGGCAACATGGCGTTGTAATAAGGGCCCCAGACGCCGGGCACCGGCACGGCCTGCCGGGTGGAGGCCATGGAACAGGCCGAGGTGCCAAAGATATAGGCCAGCCGCGCAGTGGGATCGGCGCTGCCAGTCTGCGCGGCTCCCGGCAGGGTCACGCCCAAGGTGCCAAGCCCGCCCGCATGGGCATCAATCAGCGCCGCCGCCACGGTGACGCCCTCGGGCAGGCCCAGATCGGCGGCGGATTGCGGCGTCAGAGGCCCAAGCGCGGTGCCGGGTGGCACGACCTCTGCTCCGATACGGGCAAAGCCCTCCTCCGCCAGCACACCCAAGCCGATGGCGCGGAAATAATCGCCATCCCAGCGGTTTTCATGCGCCAGATAGGTCCATTTGCAGGTGACCGTGCAGGAAGACCGCGCAAGGCTGCCACTGGCCCGCCATGTCAGATAATCCGACAGATCGAAGAACTGCGCGGCTTAGGCAAAGGCCTGCGGCCGGTGGCGGGCCAGCCAAAGGAGCTTCGGCGTCTCCATCTCGGGCGAGATGCGACCGCCGACATATTGCAGCACGGCATGACCGCCCGCGTTGATCTCCTCCGCCTCAGCCTGCGCGCGGTGATCCATCCAGACCATGACATTGCGCGCCGGATCGCCGGAGGGGCCAACCGCCACACCCTGCCCCGCCGCATCCACCACCACCAGCGAACAGGTGGCGTCAAAGCCGATGCCGGTGATGGCCTGCGGGGCGACGCCCGCCTGCGCCATGGCCGCACGCACGGCGTGGCAAACGGCCTGCCAGATCTGCGCGCCCGATTGCTCCACGATCTCGCCGGGTTCCGTCCAGATCGTGACCGGGTGCTTGCCCAGACCCAGCAAGCGCCCTGCCCCGTCAAACACCCCGGCGCGGGCCGACCCCGTGCCCACATCCACCCCGATCAGCATCACAGATCCACCGTATTGGGCAGGATCACCAGATCGCGCACCACCACACCCTTGCGCCGGGTCAGCATGAAGATCACCGCCTCGGCCACCTCGATAGGCTGCATCAGGCTGCCATTGGCCAAGGCCTCCTCCATCTTGGCCTTGGGCCAATCATCCAGCAGGGCGGTCACCACAGGGCCGGGCAGCACGGCCCCAACGCGGATACCCTGCGGGGCCAATTGGCGGCGGATGGTATGGGCAAAGGCCTGAATGGCGAATTTCGAGGCGGTATAGACCGGCTCCCACACCACCGGCACCACGCCCGCGATGGAGGAGGTGAGGATGATGTCCCCCGCCTGCCGTTCGATCAGATGCGGCAGCACCGCATGGACCGAGCGGAAGGCAGCATTCACGTTCAGGTTCAACACCTTGTCCCAGACATCCGGGTTCCCTTCGGCCACCGGCCCGCCGATATAGCCGCCCGCATTGGCATGGAAGATGTCGAGGCCCCCGGCCAGCGCGAGGATGCGCGGCAGCATCCCCGAGACCTGCGGCCCATCCAGCAGATCAACGACGAGGGGCAGCGCCTTCGGCCCCAGCTCGGCACAGAGCGCGGCCAGACGATCCTCGGCGCGGTCGATCAGCACCACCGTCGCGCCTTCGGCCAGCATCGACCGGGCGCATTCCAGCCCGATGCCCGAGGCCGCGCCGGTGATGGCGGCCACTTTTCCGTTCAGACGTTGCATTGTGATCTCCTTATCCCCGGCCATGGCTGACACGCGATTGCCGGGCGAGGCTGTCCACGATCACCGCAATCGCCAGCACGCCGCCGGTGATCATGTAGCGCAGCGAGGAGGACAGATTGAGCAGCGTCAGCCCGTTGGAAATCGCCTGAATGACGATGATGCCCAGCACGGCAGACCATGCCGACCCGCGCCCGCCGAACAGGCTGGTGCCGCCGATCACCGCCGCCGCGATGGCGTTCAGGTTCACGTCGCCGGTGCCCGCCTGCTGGCTGGAGGAGGCGAGACGTGCCGCCGACAGGATGCCGCCAAGTGCTGCCAGCGTCGAACAGAGCATGAAAGCCGAGAGGTAAATGCGCCGCACATTGATGCCCGAGCGCCGCGCAGCCTCGCGGTTGCCGCCCACCGCAAACATCGAGCGGCCCCATTGCGTGCGCTTCAAGCCATAGTTCAGCGCGACGGCCAGCAAGAGGAACAGCGCGAACATCACCGGCACACCACGGCCCAGATGCAGATACCAGAGCGCAAATTCGAGGCCCAAGGTCAGCGCTGCCGCCTTCAGGATCAGCCGCCCGAGGGGCTGCGCTGAAAGCCCCGCCGCGCGGCGTTGCCGCATGACCGAAAGCCCCACCCAGATCATCACCGCGCCGGGCAGCAGGCCCAGCAGATAGGAGACCCATGCAGGCAAAATCCACAACTGCCCAAAGCCCACCAGCGGCGAGGCGAAGGGCAGGTTGATCGAGCCGGTCGGCCCAAGGATATAAAGCTGCAAGCCCAGAATGGCCAAAAGGCCCGAGAGGGTGGAAACAAAGCTGGGCATCCCCAACCGATTGAACAGAAACGCATAAAGCGCGCCGATCAAGGCCCCCGTGGCCAGCGCGGCCATGATGGCCAGCGGCAGCGACACGCCCGCATTCACCCAGATCACCCCGATCATGGCGGAGGACAGCCCGCTCATCGAGCCGACCGAGAGGTCAATCTCGCCCAGCATCAGCACGCACACGATGCCAAGCGCAATCACCCCCACGGTGGCGCAATCGAACAGCAGGTTCACAAGGTTGTTCGGGGCCAGAAACACCGGGTTCAGGATGGAAAACACGGTGGAGATCAGCACAAGGCCCACCACCACCGGCAACATGCCCAGATCGCCCGAGCGCAGCCGGTCAGTGAAATCGCGCACCGCGCCGCGCAGGCTGTCATCATGGCGCACCCGCGCATCGGCGCGGTCAAGTGGTTCAGGGTTCATGCTTTTTCTCCCTCGGCGGCCAGCCGCCCTTGGCGCCGCGACACGGCGTTTTCAGAGGCGCCGGTGATCGCCGCGACCAGATCCTGATTGGAGGTTTCGGGCGTGAAAACGCCGTTGTTCTTGCCCAGCCGCAACACCACGATGCGGTCGGCCACGGCGCGCACATCCTCCATGTTGTGACTGATGATGATGACTCCCAGGCCCCGGTCGCGCACCCGCTCGATCAGGTTCAGCACCTCGGCGGTTTGCGCCACGCCAAGCGCGGCGGTGGGTTCATCCAGCATGATGATGCGGGGATCGAGCAGCAGCGAGCGCGCGATGGCAACGGTTTGGCGCTGCCCGCCCGAAAGCGAGGCGATGGGTTCGCGCACCGACGGAATACGCGCCGCCAGCTCGCGCAGCAGGGTCCAGGCGCGAACCTCCATCTGCACCTCGTCCAGCCGCCACGGGTTGATCTCGTGGCCCAGAAACAGGTTGGCGACCACATCGAGGTTTTCGCACAAGGCGAGGTCTTGGAACACCGTGGCGATGCCCATTTCCAGCGCCTTTGCGGGGCTGTCCAGCGTGACGGGGCGGCCCATATAGGTGATGCTGCCCTCGGTCGGCTGATGCACGCCCGCCAGCACCTTCACCAGCGTCGATTTCCCGGCACCATTGTCGCCCACAAGGGCCACCACCTCGCCCGCGTGAATATCAAGGTCGATCCCGGTCAGCGCCGACACCGCGCCGAATTTCTTGGACACGCCGCGCAGCGACAGGAGGCATTCCCCCTTCGCCGGCAATCTTTCCCGTGCCTGCATGTTCTGCCCTCCCCGACAGATGGCCCGGCCCTGTGCGAGGGCCGGGCGGGTTGGTTACTGGATGATGCCAAGCGCCTTGCAGCCCTCGGCATATTCGCCGGTGCAAACCTCCTCGGCGGTGTTGATGCCCTTGTCGAAGATCTCGGCCTTGATGTTCTCCGCCGTCACCACGGCGGGCACGAACAGCTCGGACGGGGTGTCGTACAGCGTGGTCTTGGCCTCGGGCGTTTCGCCTTTCAGGAAGGCCACCGCCACATTGGCCGCCGCAGCCGCCACGATCTCGGACGGTTTGGAGATGGTGTTGTATTGATCGCCCGAGATGATCAGTTGCAGCGCCGCGATGGTGGCATCATTGCCTGTGACCGGCGGCACCGGATCAACGCCTGCCGCCTTGAAGGCCGCCACAGCACCGCCGCCGGTGCCGTCATTCGCGGCCACAACGCCCACGATCTCGGCCCCGAAGCGGGTGATCTGACCGGCGGCCCATTGCTGCGCCTCTGGCGGGGCCCAATCCGGCGTGTCGAATTCGGCCAGCGTCTTATAGGGCGAGGCATCCAGCGCGGCGTCGATCCCGTCGCGGATCAGCCCGGCGGCGGCATCGGTGGGCGAGCCGTTGATCTGCAAGACGCCCGCGCCGTCGGGCACGCCCTTGGCCTTCAGATGATCGACCAGCGATTGCGCGATGGCCTGACCGATGCCCTTGTTGTCAAAGGACACATAGTAATCTGCCGGGGTGCCGGGGATCGGGCGGTCATAGGCGATGACCTTGACCCCCTGCGATTGTGCCAGCGTGACCAGCGAGGCGGCGGCGGCACTATCGACCGGGTCCAGCACGATGACCTTGGCCCCCTGCGCCAGAACCGAGTTGAACTGCTGCTGTTGCAGCGCCACATCGGCATTGGCGTTCTGGTAAATCACCGTGCATTCGGCGCAAAGTTTGGCCATTTCGGCCTGAAAACCGGGGAAATCATGCTGTTCATAGCGCGTGGAGGCCTGATCGGGCATCAGGAAGGCCACGGTGGCGGCCTCCTGCGCCGAAGCCGCGCCCGCCAACGTAGTGGCGGCCAGCAGTGCATAACGGATGGGTTTCATGTCTCTCTCCCTGAGCATTGAAAGCGTTTGGTTATGTGTTGCGCCGATCTGGCCCGGAGCTTCGGGCAAGCCTGTGCCGCGCTGCGCAACCTTTCGGGCGCGGCCAGTGGTTCAGGACCGTGGGTCGATCACGCCGCGAAGGCGCGGTTGCCCTCCAGCAGGGCGCGGAAACGGCTGGGCGGCATGCCCTTGCGGCGCAGGAATTGCCGGTTGAAGTTGGAGACGTTGTTGAAGCCGACCGCATAGCAGATGTCGGTCACCGACATCGCCGCCTCGTTCATCAGCAATTGGCAGGCCAGGTTGATGCGCAGCCGGTTCACATATTCCACCAGCCCCATGCCGGTATGTTTGCGAAAGCTGCGCGAGAAGGCCGAGGCGGTCATGCCGGCGGTGGCGGCCAGATCGGCCTCGCTGAAATCCTCGGTCAGATTGTCATTGATGAAGGCCAGCGCCTTGTTGACCGAGGCGGTCATGAAGCCCGAGGGATCGGGCAGATAGGCGTCGGAGGCCAGCGCCCGCGCCCCGCTATCACCCGCCAGATGCGCCAGCAATTGCAGGAACAACGCGGCGCGCGCCGGGCCTTTGGCGGTGACCAGATCGGCCAGCAAAGGCGCGCAGGCGGCGGCGCAATCGGGCGAGAACAGCACGCCCCGGCGGCTGAGCTGAAACAGCGCCGCAAAGCCGCCGGTTTCGGGGAACAGCTCGGCAATGCGGGGCAGCAGGGTTTCGGGGAATTGCAGCACCCGGTTCCGCAGCGGAATGACCGTGCCATCGGCCACATGCGACACCCAGTTATGCGGCAGGTTCGGCCCGGTCAGCACCAGATTGCCCGGCTCGAACTCGCCAATGAAATCACCGATATAGTAATGGCCCGAGGTGGCCACGACGTGATGCACCTCCAGCTCGGGGTGAAAATGCCAGCGCACAGTATGGTATGGGTAGCCATGCTCCCACGCCTTGAAGGATTGCCCGTGTCCGATCTGGACCACTTCGAGATCCGGCTTCATCTGTCATTCCCCCCTTTCCATGGCCTGCCTTTGGGGCGGGTGCTGTCTGTGTCTCCTCACACAAGAGCAGCACGGCCATGGGGGAAGATTGCCCGAAAGAATCGGGCGCGGCTACCACAGGGGCGGCGGGAAAGTGATACTATTTTGTCTTTCTGCATTGCAGAAATGGCGGGATTTCATCTGCAAGCAGAATGGCCACGGGGCTAGAACAGCGGCGCGTATTTCCAGTTATCGGCATCGGGGGTGACCTCATCGAGATCATAACCCGCGCCTTGCAGCCGCCGCGCCGTGGGCAGGCCTTGGGCGGCGGCGGCATCGACCATGCGGCGGCCCTCGGCCTCATCCTGCACGGTGCCGCGCCCGCGCATCAGATCGAGCCCATAGTTGAACTGGCCGACCGGATCGCCCGCCTCTGCCGCGCGGCGGTCCCAATCGGCGGCGGCATCGGGGTTTTCCGGCGCGCCAAGGCCGTTATCATCCAGCTGTGACATCCAGGTCATCGCGCCGGTATAGCCCGCCTCGGCGCAGGCCTCGAACAGGGCGCGGGCCTGCTCGTGGCGGCCCGATTTGGTGATGTAATAGCCCGCGGCGCAATGGGTCATGCTGGTTTCACCGCGCGCCACATCCTCCAACACGCGACCCAGGGTCAGCTCCTCGGGGTTCAGCGTGCCGCCTTCATCGGCCAAGGCCGGGCTGGCGCAGAGGGTCAGGATCAGCAGATATTTCATCTCAGTCTCCTTTCAAGGTTTTGCCCTGCATACCCCGCGCCGGATCATAGCCGCGCAGCGCCGCCGCCCCGAAGGCGAGCGTGGCCAGCAGCACCCAGCCCAAAGCGGGGAAATTGGGCTGGAGGTATAGCGAAAAGCGGATCAGCTCGACCGCATGGGTGAAGGGGTTGAGGCCGCAAAGCGTGGCCAGCGTCGGGCTGCCTTCGCGCATCTTCCACAGCGGGTAGAGCGCGGAGGAGAGGAAGAACATCGGGAAGATCACGAAGTTCATCACACCCGCGAAATTCTCCAATTGCCGGATGATGGAGGAGAGCATGAGACCAAGCGCCCCCAGCATCAGCCCGGCCAGCAGCAAAGCGGGCAGCACGGCCAGCACGCCCGCCAGCGGAAAGCGCACCCCCCAAAGTGCGGCGATGCCCAGAAACACCAGACATTGCAGCACGGAAACCAGCGTGCCCGCCAGCAATTTGCACAAAAGCAGCCACCAGCGCGGCAGCGGGGCCGTCAGCAAAAGCCGCATGGAGCCCATCTCGCGGTCATAAACCAGCGAGAGCGAGCTTTGCATGCCGTTGAACAGGCAGATCATGCCCAAGAGGCCGGGCAGGATATAGGTCTCGTAGGTGATGTAGGTCTGGTAAGGCGGGGTGATCGACAGGCCAAGCGCGGCGCGAACCCCGGCGGCAAAGACCACCAGCCAGACCAGCGGCCGCACCAGCGCCGCGATGAACCGCCCGCGCTGGCCGGTGA
>CALKAA010000470.1 GCA_937983495.1 uncultured Gemmobacter sp.
TGATCCGCCTGATGTGATGGATAGCCTGCCTTGGTAGATGGGTGGGTTGCTGGCCTAAAGCTGGCTGCCGACCTGTCTGCCTGAGGAGGATGCTTTGGGTGGGACGCGGGGCTTGCACTTGGGCTGGCTGCGCGTCCTGCCGATGGCTTCTGTTTAGCGAGGGTTTGGCGGCCCGTCAAACTCTTTTCGGAAAATTCTTGTGCAATTTCAATTAGTTGACTGTATTTGTCGGGCATTGCGGCCAAAGTATTTCCGTCAGGAAACCCAAAGCCAAACGGGCGGAGGTTGCCCCCCGCCCGCTGGATGTTGATTTTGCTGCGCTTTATTCCGCAGGCACCGCCGTGCGCTCATCCGAGAGCGGGTGCGGCAGATGCACCAGCATCTCTTTCGGGCAGACTTGCAGGAAGTTCGCCCGCTCGGCTTCCCAGTTCGACAGGATGCGGCGCGCCTTCTGGCTGCCGGTCTCTGCCGCGTGACGCTCCACCAGCCCGCGCAATTGCGCCTCCCAATGCGGGTGGCTGACGGCGCAGGTGACAAGGCTTTCCAGGTTCATGAACTCCTCGGCCATGCCGTCGGGATCATAGAGGTAGGCCATGCCACCCGTCATGCCCGCGCCGAAGTTCGCGCCGATCTTGCCCAGAATCACCGCTACACCGCCGGTCATGTATTCACAACCGTTGGAGCCGCAGCCCTCGATCACCACGGTCGCGCCGGAGTTCCGCACGGCAAAACGCTCGCCCGCCTTACCTGCCGCGAACAGGTAGCCATCGGTGGCCCCATAGAGCACGGTATTGCCGATGATCGTATTCTCGGATGCCACCAGCGGCGAGGACATTTGCGGACGCACCACAATGGTGCCGCCCGACAGGCCCTTGCCGACGTAATCGTTCGCGTCGCCCTGCACCTCCAGCTTGAGGCCGTTCACCGCGAAAGCCCCGAGGCTCTGCCCGGCATTGCCGGTCAGCTTCACCGTCAGGTGATCGGGTTGCAGGCTGTTGCGCATGCCGAACTTCTTGACGATGTGGCTGGACGAGCGCGTGCCGATGGTGCGCAGCGTGTTGCGCACGGCATAGGAGAGCTGCATCTTTTCGCCATCTTCAAAGAAGCGCGCGCCATCCTTGACGATTTCCGCATCCAGCGTGTCCGGCACCGCATTGCGCGGCTTGGACCGATCATAGGTGATGCGGTTCGAGCCATCCACCGTGATCAGAAGCGGGTTCAGGTCGAGGTCGTCAAGATGGGCCGAGCCCCGCGACACCTGGCTGAGCAGATCGGCGCGGCCGATGATCTCATCCAGCGAACGCGCACCGATGGAGGCGAGGATTTCGCGCACTTCCTGGGCGTAGAAGGTGATGAGGTTCACCACCTTATCCGCCGTGCCGGTGAATTTGGCGCGCAGATCCGGGTTCTGGGTGCAGACGCCCACCGGGCAGGTGTTCGACTGGCACTGACGCACCATGATACAGCCCATGGCGATCAGGGCCGCCGTGCCGATGCCGTATTCCTCGGCCCCCAGCATGGCGGCGATCACCACATCGCGCCCGGTGCGGAGGCCGCCATCGGTGCGCAGGGTCACCCGCTCGCGCAGATTGTTCATGGTGAGAACCTGATTGGCCTCGGTCAGACCCATTTCCCACGGCAGGCCGGCATATTTGATCGAGGTGCCGGGGCTGGCGCCCGTGCCGCCATTATGGCCGGAAATCAGGATCACATCGGCCTTGGCCTTGGCCACACCGGCGGCAATGGTGCCGACGCCGCTGGCCGAGACCAGCTTCACCGTCACCTTGCAGCGCGGGTTGATCTGCTTCAGGTCATAGATCAGCTGCGCCAGATCCTCGATCGAATAGATGTCGTGATGCGGCGGCGGCGAGATCAGCGTCACGCCTTTGGTGGAGTGGCGCAGACGGGCGATCAGGTCGGTGACCTTCATGCCCGGCAATTGGCCACCCTCGCCGGGCTTGGCACCCTGGGCGACCTTGATCTCCAGCTCTTCGCAGGCGTTCAGGTATTCGGCAGTGACGCCGAAGCGACCGGAGGCCACCTGCTTGATCTTGGCGCAGGGGTTATCGCCATTCGGGAAGGGGTGCTGATGCTCTGGCGCCTCGCCGCCCTCGCCGCTGTCGGATTTGGCCCCGATGCGGTTCATGGCGATGTTCAGCGTCATATGCGCTTCCGGCCCCAAGGCCCCCAGCGACATGCCCGGCGTGACAAAGCGTTTGCGGATCGAGGTGATCGATTCCACCTCCTCGATCGGGATCGGCTTGCCGACGGCCTTGATGTCCAGCAGGTCGCGGATATGGATCGGCGGGTTGGCTTTCATCGCCGCCGAATATTGCTTCCAGATGTCATAGCTGGCACGGTCACAGGCCGCTTGCAGCATATGCATCGTCTGGGCTTCCCAGGCGTGTTTCTCGCCCGAGCGCCGCGCCTTGTAAAAGCCGCCGATGGGCAGAACATCGCTGCCGCCCTGCCAGCCCTTCGCGTGGACCTCGGCCGATTTCATCTGGATGCCGTGCAGACCGATGCCGGAAATGCGCGAATGCATGCCGGGGAAATATTCGGCCACCATGGCGCGCGACAGGCCCACCGCCTCGAAGTTCAGGCCCCCGCGATAGGAGGAGATCACCGAGATGCCCATCTTGGCCATGATCTTGAGCAGGCCGGCGTCGATGGCGTCGCGGTAGCGGCGCATCGCATCGGTCAGGCTGCCGTCCAGCAAGCCGCGTTCGATGCGGTCGGCGATGCTGTCTTGCGCGAGGTAAGGGTTCACCGTGGTCGCGCCGCAGCCGATGAGGACGGCGAAGTAATGGGGATCAATACATTCCGCCGCGCGCACATTCAGCGAGGTGAAGGTGCGCAGCCCCTTGCGCGTCAACCAGCTATGCACGGCGCTGGTGGCAAGGATCATCGGCATGGCAACCTTGCCTTCGCCCTGCTGCTCATCCGTCAGCACCAGATGCGCGGCGCCCGAGCGCACGGCATCTTCGGCCTCGGCGCGGATACGCTCCAGCCCAAGGCGCAGCGCCTCTTGGTCCGATCCGGCGGGGAAGGTGCAGTCGATCACCGCGACCTGCGCGCCGAATTGCTTCAGCATCACGCCATATTCGGCATTGGCGATGAAGGGGCTTTCCAGCACGAGAATCTCGGTCTGGGCCGAGCTTTCATCCAGCACGTTCTTGAGGTTGCCGAAGCGCGTTTTCAGCGACATCACCCGGCTTTCACGAAGCGAGTCGATCGGCGGGTTGGTGACCTGGCTGAAGTTCTGGCGGAAGAAATGCGACAGCGGGCGGTATTGCTTGGACAGCACCGCAACCGGGGTGTCATCGCCCATCGAGGCGATCATTTCCTTGCCATCCTCGGCCATGGGGGCCAGAACCTGTTCCAGTTCCTCCACCGTATAGCCCGCGGCGATCTGGCGCTTGCGCAGCTCGGCCCCGGTATAGGTGTTCCCTTCCGGCACGTCTTTCAGCAGGCTGTTCAGATCGACGACCTTCTCGATCCACTCGCCATAGGGCTGCGAGGCGGCGAGGCGGTCTTTCATCTCGGCGTCGTGGTAAAGTTTGCCCTCTTTGGTATCGACGGCAATCATCTGGCCCGGCCCAAGCGCGCCTTTCTCACGGATGGTGGTTTCATCCACCGGCACCATGCCTGCCTCGGACCCTGCAATCAGCAGGCCGTCGCCGGTGACGACATAGCGCATCGGGCGCAAGCCGTTGCGGTCCAACCCGCCGCACACCCAGCGGCCATCGGTCATGGCGAGGGCTGCGGGGCCGTCCCACGGCTCCATCACGGCGTTGCAATAGGCATACATATCCGCCCATGCCTTTGGCATGTCGGTGGTGGTTTTGCTCCACGCCTCGGGCACCAGCATGGTTTTCGCCATGGGCGCGGAGCGGCCCGAGCGCACCAGAACCTCGAACACCGCATCCAGCGCGCCCGAGTCAGATCGGAAGAGCACACGTCTGAACTCCAGTCACTGACC
>CALKAA010000471.1 GCA_937983495.1 uncultured Gemmobacter sp.
AGCAGCGCCGGTTCCTGAAACACCATGGCCAGCCGGGCCGCGCCAAGGCCCGAGACCTGCCCGCGATAATCGCCATGCAGCCCGGCAATCAGCCGCAGAAGCGTGGTCTTGCCCACGCCGGAAGGGCCGGTGATCGCCACGGTCTCACCCGGTTCCAACCGCAGCGAGAGCGGCCCCAGAACCGGAGTGGCCCCATGAAAGGCGCCCTCCAGCGTGAGGGTGAGGGCGGTCATTGCGGCGCGGTGTAGAACAGGCCTGCGGGCAGGCTGGTCACCTCGCCCATCAGCTCGGCCCCGCCCAGGCGGACCATCAGCGCCAGCATCCGCGCCGCTGCGGCCTCATCCACCGGGCCGGGGGCGGGGATGCCGTTGCGAAAGCCCGCTTTCAGCGCCTCGAACTGCGCATCGGTCTTGGCGTTCATCTGCGGGCGCAGCGCCTGCCAGGCGGCGTCATCCGTCGCCAGCAGATCCTTGGCGGCGCGGCTGGCGCGGGCCAGCCCCTCCACCGCCTGCGGCTGATCGCGCAGCAGTTTGGCATCGAAGACATAGCCCAGAAGCGGGGTGTTCGGGTCCAGCCCAAGCGCCGCGCCAGCCTGGGCCACGGTCACCACCGGGCGCAGGCCTGCCGCCTCCATCTTGGCCCCGAAATGCCAGAAGTTCACCGCCGCATCCACCTCGCCGCTGAGCGCGGCCTCAAAGATCAGTGGCGGCGCGCCGAAGACCTGTTCGGTCTCACCTGCCAGATCAAAGCCTTGCTCCTGCGCATAGGCGCGCAGGATGAGCCAGCTTTTGTCCACCGGCCCGCCCGCCACGCCAATGCGTTTGCCCTTCAGATCAGCGAGGGCCTGCACCGGGCTGTCGGCCTTGACATGCAGCGCCCCCACGGCGCGGGAATAGGGCAGAAAGACCAGGTCGCGCCCTTCGGCCCGCTGTCGTGCCACCCAAAGCCAGTCCGACACGATCACATCGGCCTCGCCCGCCAGCAGCGCGATCTGCGCGGCGGGGCCCGCGTCCACATCCCTCACCTCGAATGCGAGGCCATGCGCCGTGTCAAAGCCCTGCGCGGTGATCGTCGTCAGCTCCCAGTTCACAGTGCCGGTCACCTGCGTGGCAATGCGCAGCGGCGCGGGTTCGGCCATGGCCAGACCCGTCGTGAAAAGGCCCGCCGCGCCGATCATCACGGCCAGCACCGCCCCCAGAATCTTGTGCATCGCTCGGCCCTCCCCGCCGCAGTTTGCCCGCATCATGCATCGGCCCCAACCCGGCGGATATGCGACCAAAGCCGCAGGTGCGGCCCTGCGGGTGCCGGACCTACGACCAAAGTCGCAGCCGGGGTTTGATCGGTGTCAAACCGGCCTGCGCCGCGCTGTGCTGGGATGGCACAGGCACGCGCACAGCCTCTGACGGAGACCCGAAATGACCCTGCGACCCCTGCTGCTGTCCGGCCTTTGGCTGCTGGCTACAGCCCCCTTCGCCCAAGCCGAACAGGGCTTGGATGAAAAGATCAAGATCGAGGCCGGAGCTGCCTTTTTCGCCTCGGAATGCCAGCGCTGCCATTCTGTGACAGCCGACCGCCAAACCTATGGCCCGCCTTTGGAAAACATCATCGGCCGCCCTGCCGGATCGGTGGAGGGCTACGCCTATTCTCCCGCGCTGGCCCAAGCAGGGTTCACCTGGACCGAGGGCGCGCTGCGGGCCTGGATGGAGGATAATCAGGCCTTCGTGCCGGGCACGAAAATGCGCCATGTCGGGGTCGCCGATCCGGTGGTGCAGGCCTTCATCCTGGCTTGGCTGAAACAGCCCAAACCCTGACTCCCGCCCCTGCCCCGCGTCGCGCTTGCGGCCGGGGCCTAAGACTATGGTGGCATGTTCAAGCGCGCCGCGCCGCGCTTAGCATCCGGTCCAACGTGGCATCTTGGCCCCCGGCCCGGCTCCACGGCCTTGAGAGGAAGGCACCTGACAAAGGCACATCCAAGGGAGGACAGGATGAACCGCTTCACGGCAGCCGCAATCGCTGCAATCATGCTGAGTGCCGCCGCACCCGTCTGGGCCGGCGTGACCGAAGAGGATCTGGCGAAAGACCAATCCACCCCCGGCGACGTGCTGACCAATGGCATGGGGCGTGATCTGCAACGCTTCAGCCCGCTGGACACGCTGAACAAGAAAAACGTGGCCAATCTGGTGCCCGCCTGGGCCTTCAGCTTTGGCGGTGAAAAGCAGCGCGGGCAGGAGACCCAGCCGCTGATCCATGATGGCATCATGTATGTCACCGGGTCGTATTCGCGGCTTTACGCCATCGACATCAAGACCGGCAAAGAGCTGTGGCAATATGATGCCCGCCTGCCCGAAGGCATTCTGCCCTGCTGCGACGTGATCAACCGCGGCGGCGCGATCTATGGCGACAACATCTATTTCGGCACGCTGGATGCCCGCATCGTCGCGCTGAACCTGAAAACCGGCGATGTGGTCTGGAACAAGAAGATCGCGGATTACAAGGAAGGTTACAGCTATACCGCCGCGCCGCTGATCGTGAATGGCTTGGTGATCACCGGCAATTCGGGGGGCGAATTCGGCGTGATCGGCGAGGTGCAGGCCCGCAACGCCGAAACCGGCGAGTTGGTTTGGACCCGCCCGGTGATCGAAGGCCATATGGGCACGCTGAACGGCAAGGAAAGCACCATGACCGGGACGCTGAACGCGACCTGGCCAGGCGATCTGTGGAAGACCGGCGGCGGTGCCACCTGGCTGGGTGGCAGCTATGACATCGACACGAACACGCTGGTCTTTGGCGCGGGCAACCCGGCCCCGTGGAACAGCCATCTGCGCAATGCGGGCACCCCGGTTGAAGGCAATACCGGCGACAACCTCTATGCTGCCTCGCGCCTGGGCATCGACCCGGCCACCGGCGAGATCAAGTGGCACTTCCAGACCACCCCGCGCGAGGGCTGGGATTATGACGGCGTGAACGAGGTCGTTTCCTTCACCGACAAGGATGGCAACAAGAAATTCGCCACCGCCGACCGCAATGGCTATTTCTACATACTCAACCGCGAAGACGGCAAATTCCAGCATGCCTGGCCCTTTGTGAAAGACATCACCTGGGCCAGTGGCATTGATGAGACCGGCCGCCCGATCTTCAACGAGGCCAACCGCCCCGGCGATCCGTCCAAGGCCGCCGATGGGGCCAAGGGCGAGATGATCTTTGCCTCGCCCTCGTTCCTGGGTGGCAAGAACTGGATGCCGATGGCCTATAGCCAGAATACCGGTCTGTTCTATGTGCCCTCGAACGAATGGGGCATGGATATCTGGAACGAGCCGATCACCTATAAGAAGGGCGCGGCCTATCTGGGTGCGGGCTTCACCATCAAGCCGAATTACGAGGATCATATCGGCAGCCTGAAAGCGATTGACCCGGCGACCGGCGAATGGAAGTGGGAATACAAGAACGAGGCCCCGCTCTGGGGTGGCGTGATGACCACCGCCGGTGGCCTTGTGTTCTTTGGCACACCCGAGGGCGAGTTCATCGCGCTGGATGACACCACGGGCGAAAAGCTGTGGTCGTTCCAGACCGGCTCGGGCATCGTGGGGCAGCCTGTGACCTGGGAACAGGATGGCGAGCAATATGTCTCGGTCGTGTCAGGCTGGGGTGGTGCTGTGCCGCTCTGGGGGGGCGAGGTGGCCAAGAAGGTGAACTACCTCAATCAGGGCGGCATGGTCTGGACCTTCCGCCTGCCCAAGCAGCTGGCCTCGAACTGATCCGATCCGAAAAGAAAGGCGCGCCGGGCAACCAGCGCGCCTTTTGTTATTTCAAGGCCTTACACCGACAGGCAGGCGTATTTCATCGTCAAGTAATCCTCGATCCCGTGGCGGGAACCTTCGCGGCCAAGGCCGGATTGCTTGACCCCGCCGAAAGGCGCCACCTCGTTCGAGATCAGCCCTGTGTTGATGCCGACCATGCCATACTCGAGCGCTTCGCCCACCCG
>CALKAA010000472.1 GCA_937983495.1 uncultured Gemmobacter sp.
CGAGGGCGGGCGGGGGCTCTGACGACACCTGTTGCCGTAGCGTCGTTGTGGTGGGGCGTGACGCCACAGAGGTGCCTTTTTCGTAGCGCAGAATCCGCGTCTCAGGTAGATAATATCTCATTGGTGAACCGCCCGCAGCCTCGGGCGTTTTGTGATTCCTGCAACACGTCTGACGGGGGAGGCGAGCATGATGACGACACGGCACATTCTCGCGCTTCTCAATTCGCACATTGAGGGTGACGAGGATCAATTCCTTTCGGTCGCGTTGCAGATCGCTGCACAGCAGGCGCGCGAGGGGCACTCCGATGATGCGGAGAAACTGAAACGACTCGTGCAGAAGGCCCGCGACCAGCGCCGCCTTGGTGCTCCGGCAGGGGGGCAAACTGCGATCCCTATGGCCCGGCCCCGTGCCGAGCTTCAAGGGCTCGTGGAAAGCACCTATCCAAAGACGACCTTGGCGAGCATGGTTCTGGCGGACGATGTGCGCAATCGTCTGGCCCGAGTGGTGCGACAACAGCAGGAGCGCGCCACCCTCCGTGACTTCGGACAGAAGCCCGCAACCCATCTTCTTCTTGTCGGGCCGCCGGGCACAGGGAAGACCATGACAGCTTCGGCGCTGGCGGGAGAACTGCGGCTGCCCTTGTTTACTGTCCGGCTGGAATCCTTGTTCAGCCGATACTTTGGTGAGACGGCCGCCAAGATGCGCGTTCTGTTCGATCAGATCGCGCAGACTCGGGGGGTTTATCTTCTTGACGAGTTCGATGCCATTGGCTCGCGCCGGGGCGATCCAAATGACGTGGGCGAAATTCGCCGGGTGCTGAACTCTGTGCTTGCCTTCATGGAGGAACCAAACTCCACGGATAGCCTTGTGCTGGCTGCCACAAACCACGTCGAAATTCTCGATGAGGCTTTGGCGCGACGTTTTGATGAGGTTGTCGAATACCTGCTGCCTGATCCGGTGGCCGCAAGGGCGATCATCGAAAAGCGGCTTGGCAAGTTCAAACTGAATGCCCGATCATGGTCAGCCTTGGCCCCCGCGCTTGAGGGTTTAAGCCCGGGCGAACTCGTTAGAGCGGCTGACTCGGTCGTAAAAGATGCCATCATCGAAGGCGCAGTGAAGATTTCGGCTGACGCTTTGCGTTCGGCTCTGCAAGATCGCCAGACGTTCAAGGGCAAGTTTCGGAAGGGTTCCGATCTATAGTTGTGCCCAAGTTTGAGCAAATGATTGGCGGTTCTCAGTTGCAGGGCAAGGGCTGATGGCGGATCAAAGTGACTACAGCGCGCGCAAGCATGTGCACATTTCTTTCGATGTTTTCCGGGACGGCATATCCTATTCTTATCCTCGGCGGAATATCGACCCAAAGCCGCTCAGAGATGACTATGCGGCGCATTCAAGGGCACTTCTTGACCAACTGACCGCAGCACTCGGGGACATTCCGATTGCCGGGCAAGATGGCCGTTTGCCGGTGGAAGGCTTGAAGGCCGGTGCCATCGTTGAAGTCGGCACCATACCCCCGGCAGAGGGTAGTCGCGCGCAAGCTGTGAAGCTGCCGAAGGGGTTGGAGTTCCCCACGCAGGATGTGGTTGTGCTGCGATCAGAGCGGCGTGACGACCGGACGGAAAGCGCCCTCCTCTTCGTGCCGGACGATGCCCGGACGTTTCTGCAAGGCCGCATGCGTTCCTACGGGCAGCCACGGGGCAATCAGCCTCCGGCAGACGTGGAGAAATTCGAACGGGTGGAAACCATCCGTGCAGCCGAGGCCCATGCCCTATTTGTTGGCAAAGTGGATTTCGCATCCCCAGAAATCCTCTGGTGGGAGCTTTGGGTTCGCCATGACGGCAGAATCGCAGAAGGGGTTGCGGCGGCGGCCCGGCTGGCGGCGCTAGATGTGCACGAAGACCGGCTCCTCTTTCCCGATACGACGGTGCTTTTCGTTCACACTTCGGCCGAGGGGATTGCCGGTTTCGTCGGGCGCATCCCGGGAGCCGTGACGGAAATCAGGAAGGCAACGGGGACGATTGAACCGTTCCTAGACCGTGGCGCGAAGGGTATCGGGCCGCAGGATTGGACCGCAGACCTTGCCAAGCGCATCGTCCCGCCGCCGCAGGACGCAAACACTGTCTGCGCACTAGATACCGGCATCGCGGCACAGCACCCGCTAATCGCGCCGGGCCTGCACGGGGCTTGGGCTTACGATGCGGCGTGGGGCGCGGACGATCACCACCACCAAGGCGGGCACGGCACGCCACTCGCCGGGCTGGCGTTGTATGGTGATCTTGAACCCCTGATGAACGACACGCGGCAGGTGCAGCTTACCCATGCCATCGAGTCCATGAAGTTGCTTCCGCCGAAGGGGTTCCCGAAGACGAAGCCGCCGAGCTATGGGGTCGTGACCGAAGGCGCGGTTGCTCTGGTGGAAACAGAGCGACCAAACGTGCGCCGCGCGTTCTGCCTCGCCACCTCGGCCTGTGATTTTCCGCCGGAAAGGCCGTCCAGTTGGAGCGGGGCATTGGATCAGATCGCTTCCGGTTCGATGCCCGGCGATCAGGCAGAAGGTGTTCCGGCGGCCGAGCGACCTAAACGGTTGATGTTGGTGGCGACCGGCAACATGCCGGGAGGGCAACTTGCCCATGTGCGGCTTTCCCATCCTCTCGAAGACCCGGCGCAAAGCTGGAACGCGCTCACCATTGGCGGTTTCACCCGGAAGGAGACACCGCCCAAGAAGCCGCCGGGATTGAAGCCGGTTGTGCCCGCAAACCACCGCAGCCCGTTCAGCTTGGGTTCAAAATCCCTTTCGTCTGACCTCACCCCGATCAAGCCCGAGGTGTTATTCGAGGCAGGCAACATGATCGCCGATCCCTCCGGGGATTGCGGATGGGAGCCATCGGTTTCCCTTCTCGCTCCGGGCTCCAATGTCCTGCATGAACCGCTTGTGCCGTTCTGGGCGACCAGCGCGGCAGCAGGTGTGGCGGGGCATTTCGTTGGCACGCTGCAAGCCGCACTGCCTGAGCTTTGGCCAGAGACACAGAGGGCATTGGCAGTTGATTCCGCAAACTGGCCTGAGCCAATCCGCAAGCGGCTGATCGGTAGGGGCCAGCATTGGAAAACCGGCTCCAAGGCTGAAAAGCAAGCAATCCTGCGTGAAGTTGGATACGGTGTTCCCGACCTGCAACGCGCGATAAACTCGGCACTGAATGATGTGACGTTGATCGCAGAGGCCCCGATTCAGCCTTTCGTGAAGGGAGACAACGGCGGGCCGGTCTTCAACGAGATGCACTTTTATGACTTGCCTTGGCCAAAGGCGGCGCTCGAAAAGATCGAGAATGGAATCGTCACCATGAAGGTGACACTTTCCTATTTCGTTGAGCCGAACCTGTCTGGCCGCGCGGCGACCCGTCCCGAAACCTATCGCTCATTTGGTCTTCGCTTTGCGATCAAGAAGCGATCCGACACGAAAGAACAGTTTAAGCGCCGGGTTTCGGGCCAGCAAGAGAAGGACACGCCCGGGCCACAACAGGAAGGTGACTACTGGCTCCTCGGCTCGAACGCAGCGCAGGCGGGGTCGCTGCACTGCGATCTGTGGCGCGGGCGTGCGATTGACCTCGCCTTGCACGACGCCATCGGCGTGTATCCCGTCACCGGCTGGTGGAAGACACATCCCGGGCAGAAGAGGTTCAACGACAAGGGGCGCTATGCGTTGGTGATCTCCATTTCGGCACCCGGGCACAACGTCGATATGCACTCTGAAATCAGTGCGCTCGTTGCCGCCAAGGTCGCTGCGACCGTCACTCCGTAACCTTTGCGCGAACTCCGGCGCACCGCTGCGCGCAGGCGATTTTCGTCACGGTGATGACTCGGTGATGATTCCGGCCAGAACGAGAAAAGCCCCCTTGCGGGGTCTTGCTCGTAATCCTCTGATCTCACAGGGGATTTTTGGCTCCGGCGGTAGGGATCGAACCTACGACCAATTGATTAACAGTC
>CALKAA010000473.1 GCA_937983495.1 uncultured Gemmobacter sp.
CTATCCGCAGCCGCTGATTTCGCTGGAGGCCGGGCGGGCGCGGGCGTTGGAGGCCTATGCCCAACGAAATGCCTGAGGAAACGAATGCCTGAGGAAACGCTTGAGCCGCAGGCCCGCTTGCGCAACCATCACAAAAAGATCCTCGGGGGAGGTGACCTATGACCATCGGATTGACGGCGACTGATTTTGCAGAGCCACGCTATCTGGCGCAGGTGCGCCGCGTGCTGGCGGGGCTGGGGGCCGGGCGGCTGGAGGTGATCTTGCCGGATGGGCGCAGCTTTGTGGCGCAGGGGGCGGCGCCGGGGCCACATGCCACGTTGCGGCTGCGCGACAATGACGTTTTCGCGCGGTTGATCCGCGAGGGCGAGTTGGGCTTTTGCGACGCCTATCTGGATGGCGATTGGGATACGCCCGATCTGATGGCTTTCCTTGATCTGATCCAGATGCCGCAGAACAACCGGGTGAATGATGGCTTTCCGGGCATGGGCCTGGTGCGTGCCTATGAGCGGATGCGGCATTGGCTGCGCGGCAATTCCAAGGCGCAGGCGCGGCGCAACATCGCCTATCACTATGATCTGGGGAATGATTTTTACGGGCTGTGGCTGGATGAGACCATGACCTATTCCTCGGCCCTGTTCACCACCGGGCGCGAGACTTTGGCGCAGGCGCAGGCCGCGAAATACCAGATGATGCTGGACCGGATCGGCGCGAAGCCCGGCGATCACCTGCTGGAAATTGGCTGCGGCTGGGGCGGTTTTGCCGAACATGCGGCGCAAGCGGGGATGCGGCTGACCTGCCTCACCATCTCCAAAGAGCAGCGCGATTACGCGCTGGCGCGGCTGGCGCGCGCAGGCTTGGCGGAGCGGGTGGAGATCAAGCTGCAAGATTACCGCGACGAGCGCGGGCAATATGACGGCATCGCCTCGATCGAAATGTTTGAAGCCGTGGGCGAGCAATATTGGCCTGTCTATTTCGAGACGGTGCGCAATTGCCTCAAACCCGGCGCGAAGGCCAATCTGCAAATCATCACCGTGCCGGACAGCCGCTTTGCCAGCTATCGCAAATCGGTGGATTTCATCCAGAAATACATCTTTCCGGGCGGGATGCTGCCCTCGCCGGCAGCGCTGACGGCGCAGATCGCGCAGGCGGGCTTGCGGCATGAAGGCTCGGTGGAGTTTGGCCGCAGCTACAGCCGCACGCTGCGGCTGTGGCATGGCGATTTCAACCGCCACTGGCCCGAGATCGCGGCAATGGGCTTTGACGAGCGCTTTCGCCGGATGTGGAATTTCTACCTTTGCTCTTGCGCCGGGGCCTTTGAGGGCGGAAACTGTGACGTGACGCAGGTAACGATGACGCGCCCCTGAACCGGGGTGCCGGGCAGGGGTGATGCCGACAGCAGGAAAACTCGCCGGAGCGATCTTTTTCGCCATACTCGCCTTTGTTCTGGCCGGGATCTATCGGTTCGAGCTGGAGCGGGATTATATGCCCGGCAGCTATTACGGCATGTCGATGCTGATCGGGCTGCTCTGCGGTTGGCTGGTGATGGGGCCGCGCACGCATGAGCGACGGATCGAGACCGCGAATAGCGGGCTTTTGACGACCGTTGTGATGGTGGTGGCCTGCCTGATCTATTTCTCCACGATGGATATGCTGCGGCGTGCGATGAACCAGATGTATGCCGGACCGCTGGAGGCGGTGACCAATATCTTCCAGATTGCGGCGGATAATCTGACGCGCATGGCGACGCTGGAATTTGTGGGCACAGCGCTGGTGGGTGGCATCATTTGCGGCGTGCTGGCCGGGCAGGCGGGGCGGCGCTGGACGTGACCGATCTGTTTTTCTACGGCACCTTGTGCCATGCGCCGCTGCTGGCGGCGGTTCTGGGGCGTGTGGCTGAGGTCGAGCCTGCCAGTTTGCCGGGATATGAGGTGCTGTGGTCGGCCGATGGGCCGTGGCCAGTGATCCGCAGGGCGGCCGGGGCAAGCGCACAGGGCGTTTTGCTGCGCGGGGCCAGCGCCGAGGATATTGCACGGCTCGATTTCTACGAGGGCGGTTTTGGCTATGTGACGCAGGATCTGCCGCTGGCAGAGGGCGGGATGTTACCTGGCCGGGCGCGCGTCTATCTGCCGCCAGAGGGCGCTTCGGTCGCCGGGCCGTGGGATCTCGCGGATTGGGGGCGGATCTGGGGCGCAGCGGCAGTGGCGACGGCGCAGGATGTCATGGCCTTGCAGGGTCAGCGCGGCGGGCCAGAGGTGGCGCGGCGCTATGGTCAGATGCTGGTGCGTGGGGCCAGCCGGGTGCGGGCGCTGGCTGACCCGGCCCCGACCTCTCGGCGCCGCAATGCCGCGCCTGAGGATGTGCAGATCGCCGCTTTTCGCCAGCCCTATGCGCATTTCTTCGCCATTGAGGAATACGACCTGCGCTTTCGCCGCTTTGACGGCTCGATGAGCCCGCAGATCAATCGCGCGGTTTTCGTGTCGGGCGATGCGGTGACGGTGCTGCCCTATGATCCCGTGCGCGACCGGGTGCTGTTGGTGGAACAGTTCCGCGCCGGGCCTTTGGGGCGCGGTGATCCGCAACCCTGGATGCTGGAGGCTATCGCCGGGCGGGTGGACCCCGAGGAGACCCCGGAACAGGCGGCGCGGCGCGAGGCGGTCGAGGAGGCTGGCCTCACCTTGGGTGCGCTGGAATATATCGGCGGCTATTACCCGTCGCCGGGGGCGAAGATGGAATATCTTTACGCCTATGTCGCGCTGTGTGATCTGCCGGATGGCAGCGCGGGCGTGTTCGGCCTGGAGGGCGAGGCCGAGGATATTCGCGGCCATTTGCTGTCTTTCGACGAGTTGATGGGGCTGGTGGCGCGCGGCGAGGTGAACAATGGCCCGCTGTTGATCACGGTGCTGTGGTTGCAGCGCGAGCAGGCGCGGCTGCGCGGTCAGCGGTAAATCCGCGCCCATAGATCCGTGCCTCGGGCGGGTGTTCGGCAAGGCAGGCGTGCAAGGTCTCCAGAAAGGCGGCCTCGGCCCGGTTCGGGCGGGCGCGCGGGTTGGTGACCAGATGCACGTCGATGGCGGGCGGTGCCTTGTAGGGCGGCAGGTGCCAGAGCCGCCCGGCCGACACATCCTCGGCGGCGACATGCAGAGGCAGCGGGCCGATGCCCAGCCCGGCCACGATCATGCGGCGCACCTCCTCCAGATGCGTCGATTGGCCGACCGGGCCAGTGAGGCCCGCACGGGCGCGCAAACGGGTGACGGCGGCCAGCGCATCGCCCATGCGGTCGGTCTGAAAGCTGACGGCGGCATGGCCTGACAGGTCTGACAGCCGCAGGCCCGCACGCCCGAACAGCGGGTGGTCGGGGCCGCAGAACAGGCCAAAGAACTCGCGGTAGAAGACTTGCGCTTCCAAGGCGGGGATCGGGTCGGACATCAGGCAGATCGCCAGGCTGGCCTGCCCGCGGGCCAGCCGCGCCAGCGCCTCGCGCGAGGGCAGAGATCGGAAGAACGTCGTGTAGGGAAAGAGTGTAGATCTCGGTGGTCGCCGT
>CALKAA010000474.1 GCA_937983495.1 uncultured Gemmobacter sp.
TTCCCTACACGACGCTCTTCCGATCTCGGTTTTCCTCCGAAAAACCGGGCACATCCTCCTGCCAGTGATTGCGCAAAGAGGCCCCCCAGCCCAGTTGGCTGTGATAACGGTTCCCCATCAATTGCGACACCATCGCGGGCATGTCACGCCCGACAAGACTGTGGCCCAGATGATAAACGGCCGCAGGGCGCTGCGGCGGCAAGGCTTCGGCATAAAGCGCTGCAAAGGCTTCATCTGACAGGGTTTTGGGCGTGGCAAACCGCCACCACAGCACCGCAGCCAAACCCAGCACGACAAGGATCAGAAACAGGCGCATGGCACTCCGACAGGTTTGCATATCTCAAGCTGGCACAGTGGTGTGAATGTGCCGTTAATTCGATTTCGGAGCAAACAGCCGGTAATACAAGGCATTTGGCAGAAAATTCGCCGCGCGGAACAGCCATTGGAAGGGCGTGGGGAAGCTGCGAGAGAAGCGGCGGCTCTCCATCAGAAGGATCATCTGCGCGGCGGCCTCAGACGGTTCCATGATCTGCGGCATGGCAAAATCATTCAGCGCCGTCAGGCGGGTGCGGATGAAGCCCGGATTGGCAAGTTGCACCTTCACGCCGGTGCCGCGCAGGTCGCAATGAAGCGTTTCGGCCAGCGACATGCAGGCAGCCTTGGACGCCCCATAGCCGACCGCCCCCGGCAGACCGCGAAACCCCGAAAGCGAGCCAGTGATCACCACATGGCCCGCATTGCGCGCCACCATTCCGGGCAGAACCGCCCCCAGAACACGGGCGCAACCGGTAAAGTTGATGTCACACATCGCCTCAACCTGATCGGCCCGCCAATCCTGCGCACGCATTGGCCAATAGACCCCGGCAAGCCAGACGAGGCCATCCACCGCACCGACGCGCATTGCGGCCGCCTGCACGCTGGCACCATCGGCCACATCCATCGGCACGGCCTCTGCCCCAAGCCGATCCGCCAGAGAAGTCAGCCGGTCAGAAGCCCGCGCCGAAAGGACAAGTCGGATGCCCCGTGCACCCAAGGCCTCTGCCAAAGCAGCGCCAAGCCCATCTGAAGCCCCGACGAGCCAATATCTTTGGCCGGGCTTCATGTGGCGGGCCGGATGGTGGCGACCAGTTCGGCCACTTTCAGACCGAACTTGCGGAACTGACTGCGATTGACCAGCGCACCTCCTGGCACAAGATACATCCAGTCAACAACCGACAGCACATGCCCACCAGCCCCAGGCGCAAGGCGGATACGATAGCGCAGGCCCATGGCAGAGCCGGTCACATGTCCACTGCCCGCGCCGATCACATCCTCGGCCTCGGCCTGCAAGCGACCATCCGCAGCCAGGCGCAAATGCCAGACGCGTGTTTGCTCGGTTCCGCTATCATATTGAAACCACTCCCGCAAAACGCCCTGATCGCCGTTCCATTCGCCCTCCATCCGGGCGGTGAAGCGCGACACGACACGCCCGGCAGGGCCAAAAATAACCCCATCACAGGTTAGCGGCCCGTTCAGGTGGGTGCGCGGATCAAAGGCCGGTGTGTCGTTGTAATCGACAGGTTTCTGCGCCGGAAAGGACCACATGACGTGTCGTATCAGCAAGGCGAGAAGCAAGAAAACCAGAACAGATTCAAGCATGTGCCTGCTCCTCCGTCAGATCAAGGTGCAACAGCAGCGCAATCGCGGCCAGTTTCAGGGCGCAGGGCACGGCGGCATAAGCCAGCGCCAGCGCCGCAGGTGGATTTTGCATGCCAGGGGTAAAGCCCTGCGCCTCCAGCAACGGCAGCAAGGCCAAAGCCGCCACGGCCAGCGAGGCCTTGGACACCACAGACCAGGCCGCGAAACCTGCCGCCTCGGGTGTCTCGTGCTGCACTGTCTGACGAGCGAACAGCGCTGGCAACAGGGCAAGGTCTGCGCCGGTGGCAAAGCCGGAGACAGCCGAGATCACTGCGAAGGGCATCACATCGCCAGGCCCGAGGGCCAAGGTAAAGCCAAAGGCCAGTATCGCCAGTATCATGGCGACCAGCAGGGCACGGCGGGTGCCATGGCGATGAGCAACCCTTGTCCAGAACGGTGCAGCCAGAGCGGCAGCCGCAAAGAACAGCAGCAAAAGCGGCCCTTCGGTGCCCGGTGCCTGCAATTGACTTTGCACAAAGAACAAAAACAGCGTGGAGGTGACGGCAGCCGGCATGGCATTGACCAGCGCGAGCAGCAGCAGGCCGCGCAAGGCAGGCTTGGCCAGCACCTCACGCAGCCCGCCCTGCGGGGCCAGACTGCCGCCACGCCATTGCCCTCGCATCGCCAGACCGGCGACAAGTGCCAAGGCCGCAAAGCCCATGGCAAAGCCCGCATAAGGGGCAGCGGTCAGCGGCATCAATGCAAAGGGTGCAACGCTGGCAAGACAGATACCCAGCCCCGCCCCGGCCTCACGCCAGCCCGCGAGATGGAGATGCGCGCCAGCAGCAGCCGTTGTGCCCTCTGCATAAAAGACGATTGTCAGGAAAGACCATGCGGTGAACAGCGCGGTCAGCATCAGCGCAAACCACAACAGCGGCGACAGAGGCGGCGCAAACGCAAACAGCCCCAACATCGCAGCAGCCATGACCGACAGCGCAACCGCGACACTGGCACGCCGCGGAACCCGCGCCGCAAGCCAGCCCAAAGCCGGGTCTTGCACCACATCCACCAACCGCAACGCTGCCAGCACCAGCCCAAGCGCGGCAAGGCTCAGCCCATGCTGCGCGGCATAGACGGCAGGCGCGTGGATGTAGATCGGCAGGCCCGCAGCCGCCAGCATGGCCGCAAACAGCGACCAGCGCGGGAAGGCGAGGGCCTGCGGCGCGCCGGTCATCGACTGACCTCCTGCGCGGGCGGCTCGGGGCGGTTGCGGAAACCTGCGCCCTTGAGGAAGAGCTTCAACGCCTGCCAATGGATCAACGCCAGAACCCGGCGAGAGCCGAAGGGGCGGCGCATACAGGCGGCCAGCAGGCTGCGCGTGGTCAAGGCCCGGCGCGTGCCGATGAGGTTGGTATAGATGCCCCCCGCACCATTGCTATGGTCGATCCAGATGCCGATGCGCTCGGCCGTGATATCGAAGCGAAAGCGATAGCTGCCCTCGATCGGCTGGAAGGGCGAGACGTGAAACACTTTCTGCGCCTCGATCCAATCCGAAGCCGTGATCGGCTCCAGGTCGGGGCGATGGCACAGATAACAGTGGCGGTCGCCATAAGTATTGGTGACCTCAGCCACCACGACACGCAAGCCTTGGGCGTAGCACAGCCAGAAGGCCACCGGATTGAACACATGGCCCAGCACACGCGGTTGCGCCAAAAGCTCGATCCGATCAGGTGCCGGAAGACCATGCATCGCCAGCATCTCACGCAACCAAACCGGGCCACGCCCTTGCCCCGGCGCACCGCCATGATCGGCATCCCAAAGTGACATCAGCGCCGCATGGTTGCGCGCGAACAGATTGCGCGCGAACAGGCGGGGGGCTTGAACGGGTGCCTCGGCATCCAGCAGCAGATAATCCACCCCGTAGCGGAAGGCATTCCTCACCGCCCCCTTCCGGCCATGGAAGGTTTGGCCGGCGATATGGTCAACCCGGCTCATTCTGCAGCAAGGGGCTGCGTCAAGCGCGCGCCCATGGCCTCGACCACATCCACCGCAGAAGCAAAGCCATCCTCGTGGAAACCATTGCGCATCCAGGCCCCGCAGAACCATGTGGCGCGCGTTCCATTCATCGCGCGGATCGCCTGCTGGGCCTTCAGCGCCGCAACGTCATAGACCGGGTGCATGAAGGTCTTGGTGTCGTAAATTCTGGCCGGATCAATGGATTGCACCGGGTTCAGCGTGACGAACATCGGGTCGTCCTGCGGGATGGGTTGCAGCGAATTCATCCAGTAGCTGAGCGCGATACGGTCGGGCCGCGGGCCATTCGGTTCCACATAGACCCAGCTTGACCAGCACTTCCGCCGTTTGGGCATCAGCGCCGGGTCGCAATGCAGCACGGCCTCGTTGGGCTGATAGCCCACTGCCGACAGCGCGTCACGCTCGGCTGGCAAAGGATCAGCCAGCAATGCCAGCGCCTGATCAGAATGGCAGGCAAAGACCACTTCATCAAAGCCCTGCCAATCGCCGCCCTCCAGCTTTACTTCTGCCCCCGCAAGACGACGAACGGCCTGAACCGGAGCGCCAAGGCGCAGCTTTACGCCCTGTGCCTCCAGCAGCGCCTGCAAGCGCTGCACATATTGGGCCGATCCCCCCTGCACCGTATACCACTGGTGATGGCCGGAATTGCTCATCAGATTGTGGTTGCGGAAAAACGTGACCAAGGCCTGCGCCGGGAAATCCAGCACACCTTCGCAAGGCGTGGACCAGATCGCCCCCGAAAACGGCAACAGATAGCGGTCGCGGAACCAGGCCCCGGTGCCCAGGTCGCGCAGAAACTCGCGGATGGTCAGGCCGGGATGGCTCAGCGCCTGTTCGGCATGAGCGTTGAAATGCAGGATGTCGCGCAGCATGCGCAAGAACCGTGGGTCCAGCGCGCGGTGGCGCTGCGCGAAAACGGTATCCAGCGAGGCCAGCGCATATTCCATCGCCCCCCCCTGAAACGACGCCCCAAAGCTCATGTTGGAGGGCACATAGGGCACCTCCAGCCGGTCAAACAGCGCGGTCAGATGCGGGTAATTGACCTTGTTGAACACGATGAAGCCAGTATCCACCGGCTGATCGCCGCGCTTGCCTGCCACCACAGTGCGCGCATGGCCACCAAGGCGCGGCGCGGCCTCGAACAGCGTCACCTCAGCCCGATCGGCCAGCAGATGCGCGGCAGCCATGCCGGAAATCCCCCCTCCAATCACGGCAATACGGCGGCGTGGGGCGGGGGGCATCTCGAAGGGCATGGGCGATCCTGACTTGGGCCTGATCCTGGGCCTGATTTGGCTATGGATCAGTTACGTTGCGCAAGCCGCAACGGATCACCAGAAAATTTCATCTCGCCAGTGATCCACCCCCGAAAACGGGGCGTATCCGGGCCATGATGTTTGATACAAGCCATGCACAGAATATGGATGCACCACCGATCCGGCGCCCTTATGCTGCGCGGGCAAGGGTCAAATGTCAGGCGGAGAAGGTGACGGCAGAAGCGGGCGAAGATTGGACGGCGCATCTGCTGGCCGTGCGTGACAGACAAGATCGTGTGGCATTTGCCGCGCTGTTTCAGCATTTCGCGCCACGCGTGAAGGGGTTTCTGGTCAAATCGGGCACCAGCCCGGCTTTGGCCGAAGAATGTGCGCAGGATGTCATGGCAACGCTGTGGCAGAAAGCGCAGCTCTTTGACCCCGAGCGCGCCAGTGTGGCCACCTGGGTTTTCACCATCGCCCGCAACCGGCGCATCGACATGGCCCGCCGCGCCGCCCGCCCCGAGCCCGAGGATCTGCCCTGGGGCCCGGAGGCCGAGCCAGACCAGCACGCCGCGCTGGAACTGGCACAGGAAACCGCATTGCTGGGCGACGCACTCGCCCGGCTGCCGCAAGCGCAACGCGCGCTGATCGAAAAGGCCTTTTACGGCGATCTTTCGCATAGCGAGATCTCCGAACAGACAGGGCTGCCCATGGGCACGGTCAAATCGCGTATCCGGCTGGCGCTGGACAAGTTGCGGCAAAGTTTTGAAGGTGCAAGAGGATGACGACGACGATCCGCCACCACATTTCTGACCGTCTGTTGATGGCCTACGCCGCTGGCACGCTGCCCGAAGCCTTCAACCTTGTTCTGGCGACACATCTGTCGCTATGCGACGACTGCCGCGCACGGTTGGGTGCTTATGAGGCTTTGGGCGGCCAGGTGCTGGAGCGCAGCGATATGGCCATGGCTGAGGGCGGCCTTGCAGCCTGCATGGCCCGAATCGAAGGGCTTGCACCCGTTGCCCGCCCGCAGCCGCGCCCGGCGCGCGGTGTTTTCCCGGCACCACTGGCCGAATATGTGGGCGGCGGGCCTGACAAGGTGAAGTGGCGACCGCTGGGCATGGGCGTGCGGCAGGCCATCCTGCCCACGTCACGCGGGGCTACGGCGCGCTTGCTCTATATCCCCGCCGGCCAGGCCGTGCCCGACCATGGTCACCGTGGCACCGAGTTGACGCTGGTATTGCAGGGCGCTTTTGCCGACAGCACTGACCGCTTTGGCCGTGGCGATCTGGAGATTGCCGATGAGGATCTGGAGCATACGCCGATTGCCGAGGCAGGCGAGGATTGCATCTGTCTGGCCGCAACCGACGCGCCGCTGCGCTTCAATGCGCTGATCCCCCGGTTGTTGCAGCCGGTGTTCCGAATCTGATTACCACATCTGCCAGATCAGCCGGAGCGCCAGCGCCGAGGAGGTGATCACCAGCAAAGGCTTGATGATGCGGGCACCAATCCGCATCGCCACGCGCGATCCGATCCGCGCTCCCGCCGCCTGAGCAAGCCCCATGGCAAGGCCAATCGCCCACCATGGTGCACCTTGCAGCGCAAACACCGCAAGGCTGCCGATATTGGAGGCGAAGTTCAGAAACTTGGTATGGGCCGTGGCTTTCAACACACCATAGCCCGCCAGCATGACGAAGCCGAGCATGTAGAATGCCCCGGCCCCTGGCCCTAAAAGCCCGTCATAAAACCCGACCAGCGGCACCACAGTGGCGGCAAACAGCGCCGGGCTGACCCGCGCCAACCTGTCCGCATCGCTGAGGCCCGGCTTCAACGCAAAGAACAGCGCAATCCCGATCAGCAGCACCGGCAGGCCCAGCTTCAGCACCTCGGTCGGCAGGTAGCTGACCAGCATCGCCCCAAAAGCCGAAGCCAGAAAGGCCAGAGCAGCAGGCCCAAGCTGCCGCCGCACATCCACATGCCCGGCCCGCGCGTAAGACCACGCCGCAGACCCCGCGCCAAACGCGCCCTGCACCTTGTTGGTTGACAGCGCCTGAACCGGGCTGGCTCCGGCCAGCAACAGCGCGGGCAAGGTGATGAGACCGCCGCCCCCGGCAATGGAATCGACAAAGCCCGCGACAAAGGCCGCCCCGATCAGCATGGCTGCCAGATCCAGCGAAACTTCGAACATCACAGGTCGAACCTGCGCGAGACCCGCCCGACGCGGGCCCCTGATTTTAGTCTAAAATCAGGGTCTTCAGCGTAATCGACAAAACCGCGGCGGGCGTAATAGCCCAAGCCCGGCGCATTGTCGGCACGGATCGTGGCATTGAGCACCCTCACACCCGCGCCGCGCGCGGCGGTCACCGTCACGGCGAACAGCGCCTGCCCGGCACCGCTGCGCTGACGATCGGGCGCGACAAAGGTGCCAATATCGCCCCAGCCCTCGGGCAAGGCCGGGTTATGACCGACCGATTGAAAGCCGATCAGCCCCTGATCATCCTCGGCCAAATGACAGCAGATCGGCTCCACGCCTTCGATGTAATGGGCGATGATCGCCTCGGGCGTAAAGGCTACCTCATGGGCCGTGGTGCCGCCGATGGCGATGATGCGATTGAGCAGCGCAGTCATGGCGGGTGCATCCTCGGGCCGGGCGGGGCGCAAGATCACGCCACAAACTCCGCCCGCGCATAACCCTGCATGAACAAGAGCGCCGTCAGATCGCCATGGTTCACCCGGATGTCGCATTGCGCCGCAACCGAGGGCTTGGCATGCAGCGCCACGCCCGCACCTGCCCGGTTCAGCATCGCCAGATCATTGGCCCCATCGCCCACGGCCATCGCGTCCTCCGGCGTGATGCCCAGCCGCGCGGTGATCTCCAGCAGCGCATCCAGCTTGGCCTGCTTGCCCAGAATCGGCATCCCCACCGTGCCGGTCAGCACCCCGTTTTCGGCATTCAGCGTATTGGCGCGGTTTTCGTCAAAGCCCAAAGCCTCAGCCACGCGCCCGGTAAAGGCGGTGAACCCGCCCGAGACCAGCGCCGCATAGCTGCCATGGGCCTTCATCGTGGCCAGAAGCGCCTTGCCGCCGGGCATGAAAGTGATGCGGTCTTGATACACCCGCTCGATCACAGCCTCAGGCAGGCCCTTCAACAGGCCTACGCGTTCGCGCAGCGCCGCTTCGAAATCCAGCTCGCCATTCATCGCCCGCGCCGTGATACCCGCCACATGCGCGCCCACGCCTGCCTCATCGGCCAGCTCGTCGATGCATTCCTGCTGAATCATCGTGCTGTCCATATCGGCCAGCAACAAGCGCTTCTTGCGGCCCTCGCTCGGCTGCACGATCAGATCGACGCGCAGCCCTTGCAGATCCTCCCACACCTGCCAGCGATTGTCCGGCACGGCTGGCATATCGAACTCCGCCGCCACCGCCGGTTCCAGCCAGCGCGCATCGCCGCCGCCCCAGGCATTGCGCAGGGTTTCCACGGTCATGCGTTCCAACACCGGGGTTTCGGGATTGGTCAGAAGCGTTACGGTAAACATCGGATACCCTTCTCAGAAGTCGAGGTTTTCGACGTTCAGCGCGTTCTGCTGAATGAACTCACGGCGCGGCTCCACCACATCGCCCATCAGCTTGGTGAACAGGTCATCCGCCTCGGCCACGTCATCCACCCGCACTTGCAGCAGGGTGCGGGCGTCCGGGTCCAGCGTGGTTTCCCACAGCTGTTCGGGGTTCATCTCGCCCAAGCCCTTGTAGCGCTGTAGCGACAGGCCCTTTTCGCCCTCGGTCAAGATGGCCTTCAAAAGTTCGGTCGGGCCATGGATCGGCTGTTCGCGATCCTTGCGCACCAGCCGGGCCTCGCGGGTGAACACGTCACGCACCTGCGCCGACATCTGCGAGAGCTTCCGCGCCTCGCCCGAGCGCAGCACGGCCCCATCCAGCGTGCGCAACTCCTCGACACCGCGCAGAATGCGGCTCAGCCGGATGCCGTGATCCTGGGTGATCCGGCCCGTCCAGCCCTTTTCATATTCCACCGCAATGCCATCCAGCCGCTTGGCCACCGTATCGGCCACCAGCTGCAAATCGGCATCGGCGCGGCCTTGGTCAAAGGCCCCGGCCAGCGCGGCCTGTTCCAGAATGCCGCGCGGGTAATGCGTCGGGAAGGCATCCAGCACCCGGCGGAAGGCGCGCGCGCCTTCGACGATGCGCAGCAGGTCAGCGCCCGCCACTTCCTCGCCGGTGCCAAGGCGCAGAACGGCCCCCTCGACACCCTGCTGAATCAGGTATTCCTCAAAGGCCGCCTGATCTTTCAGATAGACCTCAGACTTGCCGCGCGCCACTTTGTAGAGCGGCGGCTGCGCGATATACAGATACCCGCCATCAATGATTTCAGGCATTTGCCGGTAGAAGAAGGTCAGCAAAAGCGTGCGGATATGCGCGCCGTCCACGTCAGCATCGGTCATGATGATGATCTTGTGATAGCGCAGCTTGCTGATGTTGAATTCATCGCGGCCAATGCCCGTGCCAAGCGCGGTGATCAGCGTGCCCACGGTTTCAGACGACAGCATCCGGTCAAACCGGGCTCGCTCCACGTTCAAAATCTTGCCGCGTAGCGGCAGCACCGCCTGTTGCTTGCGGCTGCGCCCCTGCTTGGCCGAGCCACCGGCCGAGTCCCCCTCGACGATGAACAGTTCCGAAAGGGCCGGGTCTTTTTCCTGACAATCTGCCAGCTTGCCGGGCAGCGAGGCCACATCCATCGCCGTCTTGCGCCGGGTCAATTCGCGCGCCTTGCGGGCAGCTTCGCGCGCCAAAGCGGCCTCGATGATCTTGCCGACGATGATTTTCGCCTGCGCCGGGTTCTCCTCGAACCACTCGCCCAGCTTTTCGTTCACCAGATTCTCAACCGCGGGTCGCACTTCGGAGGAGACCAACTTGTCTTTGGTCTGGCTGGAGAATTTCGGATCGGGCACTTTCACCGACAGCACGCAGGTCAGGCCCTCGCGCGCGTCATCGCCGGTGAAATCCACCTTCTCGCGCTTGGCGATCCCGCTATCCTGCGCATATTTGGTGATGGTGCGGGTCAACGCCCCGCGCAGGCCCGCAAGGTGGGTGCCGCCATCGCGCTGCGGGATGTTATTCGTGAAGGGCAGCACTGATTCATGGTAGCTGTCATTCCACCACATCGCGACCTCAACCCCGATGCCGCCACGCTCACCCACCATATAGATCGGTTCGGCCATCACCGAAGTCTTTGAGCGGTCAAGGTATTTCACAAACTCCTTGACGCCGCCCTCATAGAACAGCTCGGTCTTGATCGGCTCGGCATGGCGTTCATCCTCGATCAGGATGCGCACGCCAGAGTTCAGGAAAGCCAGTTCGCGCAGCCGGGTTTCCAGCGTCTTGAAGCTGTAGTCCAGATTGGAAAAGGTGCCATCCTCGCGGTTGGTCTTGGCGCTGGCCAGAAAACGAACCTCGGTGCCGCGCTGGCCCGGCGCCGGGCCCACGTCATGCACATGCACCACGCATTCGCCAAATTCGAACCGCGCACGATATTCGCGGTCATTGCGCCAAACTGTCAGCTCCAGCCACTCCGACAGCGCGTTCACCACGGAAACGCCCACACCATGCAAGCCGCCCGACACCTTGTAGGCGTTGCCACCCTCATCGGTGTTGTTGAATTTGCCGCCGGCATGCAGCTGGGTCATGATGACCTCAGCCGCGGAAACGCCCTCTTCCGGGTGAATGTCCACCGGGATGCCGCGCCCATTGTCGCGCACCGAAACGCTGTCATCGGCGTGGATTTTCACCTGCACATAATCGGCATGGCCCGCCAGGGCCTCGTCAATGCCGTTATCCACCACCTCATAGACCATGTGATGCAGGCCAGAGCCATCATCGGTGTCGCCGATATACATGCCGGGGCGCTTGCGCACCGCCTCCAAGCCTTTGAGAACCTTGATGGAATCTGCGCCGTAGTCACTCGGCTTCTTCGCGGCTTCGGCCATGTATCCTGCATCCCTCGAATTGCCCGCGAGTTATAGCGGCTGGGGCAGGCAATGTCACCCCTTGGACACAAGATTTGGGGTCAGAGGAAAGGGATGACAAAGGCCACCGCAATCAGCAGCCCACCGGCGGTCAGGTTCAACCGGCGCAGGTTCTCCGGGCTGGAGAGCAGGTCGCGCGCCCGATCCAGAAACTTGGACAGCAGCAGGTTGCAGGCCATCGGCAAAAACCCTGAAATGCAAATGATCGCCAGAATGTCGGGCCAGGTCAGCCGTGACAGGTCAAAAAAGCCGGGCAATGCGCCCATATAGAACAAGATTGCCTTGGGGTTGCCGATCACGGCGGCAAGGCCCACGGTAAAGCCCGCCATCACGCCGGGCCGCGTCAGGCGGCTGTCACTGCCGGGTGCCTTGGCAGGCGCGCGCAGCAGCATCACGCCCATCACCAGGAACACCGCCGCCGCCACCCACCGCAGAAGGCTCAGCACCTCACCATATTGCGTCACGATCCATGAAAGGCCCAGAATTGCGGCCAGCGGCCACATCAGATCACCAATCGCCACCCCCACGGCCAGAGGCCAGGCCGCACGAAATCCCCCCGAAAGCGCCCGCGCCAGCAGCGCCACCCAAACCGGGCCGGGCACCAGCCACAGGCCCAGCATGGCACCCGCATAGGTCAGAAGTTGCCAAAAGGTGACGGTCATCCAAAGCGCCTCGTCAAATCAAGATGCAGCCGGTTCGCCTCGGCCCAATGGTCGGGATACTGCGGCGCCTGCGGGGCGGCAAGCCAGTCGCGCGCCGCCTGCAATTCGCTGGCAATCAGCGCATCCACCGCCGGGTCCGTCGCCTCGGCATAACCCATCTCACCCGCCTCCAGCTTGCGCGCCACAAGCTGCCGCAGCCAGGCCTCCACCTCGGGCGGCAGATCGACAGCCGCCACCAGATCCCACAGGTTCATAGGCGGCATGGCCCCGTCATGCAGCCGCATCCACCGCAGCGCCATGGCCGGGCGCAACGTGTAAAAATATCGTTTGAGCCGAATGCCCTGCTCGGTCACCTGCCGCTCGCTTTGTCGATCCGCCAAGGCCAGATAGTGCCATGTGACAGGCCGCCGCGTCAGTGCCTTGCGGCAAAAGTCAGACAGCGCCGCGTGGGCCTCGGGAATATCGACATAGCGGATCGGGGATTGCAGCCATTCTGGCAAAACGGCATTGGATTTCACCGCCAGCGTCAATGCCTTGCCCAGCTCCCACCCCGAAATGTCCAGTTCGCCGGAAATCGGCCGCTCGATCACGTCCCGGGTCGGGTCCAGGCGCAGAAACCAGTCGGCAGGGCGGGCATAGACAAAACGCACGTCATAATCGCTGTCGCGCGAATGAAAGCCCCAAGCCCGCGAACCGGATTCGACGGCAAACAGGACGGTCACGCCTTCCTCGGCGGCAATCCGCGCGATCTCATCTCGGATCAGCCCCTGCATGGCGGATGAAACCGGGGTCATGCCGGAAAGCCCATGCTACAATCAGTCAGGCCGGGCAAACCAAAGGTAATCAGGGTCATGCTTGCATCTCGGTAATGATGGAATGCCCCTCGACATCCGTGATTTCAAAGGTTTGTCCCCGCGCGCCCAGGCTGTCAAACAGGCCCGGCTCGGTGCCGGTCATGATCGCCTGCGCCCCGGTGGCGCACAGCTCGTCATAAAGCACCGCGCGCCGCCCGGCATCCAGATGCGCCGCCACCTCATCCAGCAGCAAGATCGGCGGACGGCCCAGATCAGCGGCCAAAGCGCGGGCATTGGCTAGGATCAGGCTGATCAGCAGCGCCTTCTGCTCACCGGTCGAGCATTGATCCGCCGCCACGCCCTTGGCCGTAAACACCGCCGCCAGATCGGCGCGATGTGGCCCCAGAAGCGTGCGCCCCGCCGCCATGTCGCGCCGCCGCCCGTCAGCCAAAGCCTGCGCCAGATCGGCCGCTGTCCCCTCCGGGTTCACCACCTCCAGCGCCGCCTTGGGGAAAGCCGTCTCCGCCCCCTCCTGCGCCGCCATCAAGCGCGCTACAGTGGCGGCGCGGTTCGCCTCGATCACCGCGCCGGATTGCGCCATCTGCCCCTCCAGCGCGCCATACCAATGCGGATCAGAGACCTCGTCCTTCAACAGGCGGTTGCGGTCGCGCATCGCCTTTTCATAGGCCAGCACAGCCTCGGCATGATCAGGCGCAAAACTCAGCGTCAGGCGGTCCAGAAACCGCCGCCGCCCTTCGGCGGCCTCGATCCAGAGCCGGTCCATGCTGGGCACCAGCCAGACCATGCGCAAGATCCGCGCCAAGGCCAGTTGCGGCGCCGCCTTGCCGTCAATCCGCACCGACCGCGTGGCCCCGCCCTCGGCCCAGGTCTCCAACTGATGCGCCGCGTTCAACCCGGCCACCTCGGCGGTCACCTTCCAGCCGATCACCTCAGGCCGCCGCGCGATTTCCTCAGTCCCGGCCCGGCGCAAGCCGCGCCCCGGCGAGAGCAGCGAAACCGCCTCCAGAATATTGGTCTTGCCCGCCCCATTCGCGCCCACCAGCGCCACAGGCCGCCCGTCAAACACCAGCCGCGCGGCGCGATGGCTGCGGAAATGCGAAAGCTGAAGCGCAAGGATCGCCAACCCGCTCACGCCTCAACCCTTTTCATCTGTTCCAAAATATCCCACGGGGGTCCGGGGGTGTGAAACCCCCGGTCGCGCCCTGTCACACGCGCATCGGCATCACGACATAGACCGCGCTGGTGTCATTGCCTTCGCGCATGAGGGTCGGGTCGCCCGAGGAGTTGAACAGGAACACCGCATTCTCGCGGTCCACCTGACTGGCGATTTCCAGCAGATATTTGGCGTTGAAGCCGATCTCCAGCCGCTCATCGCCATAGGCCACGGCCAGTTCTTCTTCGGCGGCACCACTATCGGGGGCGTTCACCGAAAGCACCAGCCGATCCTCGTCAAGGCTCAGCTTCACGGCGCGGCTCCGCTCCGACGACACGGTCGCCACGCGGTCCACCGCCTTGGCGAAATCGGTGGCATCCACCTCCAACCGGCGGGTGTTATTCATCGGGATCACGCGGGTATAATCGGGGAAAGTGCCGTCGATCACCTTGGAGGTCAGCGTGATCGAGGGCGTGGCAAAGCGCACCTTGGTTTCCGAGACCGAGACCGCGATCTGCGCCTCGTCATCATCCAGCAGTTTGCGCAGCTCATTCACCGTCTTGCGCGGCACGATCACGCCGGGCATGCCCTGCGCATTGTCCGGCAGCGGCGCATCAATGCGCGCCAGACGGTGACCATCTGTCGCCACGCAGCGCAGCACCGGGCCATCTTCGCCGGTCGAGACGTGCATGTAGACGCCATTCAGGTAATAGCGCGTTTCTTCGGTCGAGATCGCGAACTTCGCCTTGTCGAACAGGCGGCGCAGCACCGGGGCCGGGGCACCGAAATTGGTGGTGTATTCCGACGAGGCCATGACCGGGAAATCTTCCTTCGGCAGGGTCGCCAGATTGAAGGTCGATTTGCCCGCCATCACGGTCAGACGGCCCGCGGCGGCATCCTCGCTCAGCGTGACCAGCGCGCCATCGGGCAGTTTACGGACAATTTCATGCAGCATCACCGCCGAAACCGTGGTCGCCCCGGCGCGTTCCACCATGGCGGGGGCGCGGTCGACGACTTCAATATCCAGATCGGTGGCGCGGAAGCTGACGGTGCTGCCCTCGGCCTCGATCAGCACATTGGCCAGAATCGGGATCGTGTTGCGACGCTCGACCACCGATTGCGCCTGACCCACGGCCTTCAGCAGCGTGCCGCGTTCAATGCTGATCTTCATCCCTGTCACCCTTTTCTTGCGGGACACCAAAATACGCCCGGTTCCCGCCGGTTCTCAAGCAGTTTTGGCGACATTCCGCCGGATTTCGGTGGGCGTCAAGCACTTGACCCTGAACTTGGCCGCCAGTTGCGGCCAAGCGTGACCCGATTGCAGCGGATCGACCCTTCAGGCCTGCAACAGGCGCTTGAGCATTTGCAGATCATCGGCCAGCTGGCTGTCGGTCGACATCAGCTCTTCAATCTTGCGCACACCATGCATGATGGTGGTGTGATCGCGCCCACCAAAGCGACGACCGATCTCGGGCAGGCTGCGTGGGGTCAGTTGCTTGGCCAGATACATGGCGATCTGCCGGGGCCGCGCGATGTTGCGCAGCCGTTTCGGCCCGATCATATCCGACAGGCGGATGTTATAATGCTCGGCCACCTTGCGCTGAATTTCCTCGATCGTCACCTTGCGATCCGAAGCGCGCAGAATGTCAGCCAAGCAATCCTGCGTCAGGTCCAGCGTGATTTCGCGGCCCACCAGGCTGGCAAAGGCAAACAGCCGGGTCAGCGCCCCTTCCAGCACACGCACATTGGTGGTGATGCGATGCGCAAGGAATTCCAGCACGCCATTGGCAATCACCAGTCCCTTGTATTGGTCGCGGTAGAAGTCGGCCTTTTGTTGCAGGATGCCCAGGCGCAGTTCGTAATCGGTCGGGTGCAGATCGACCACCAGACCGCATTGCAGGCGCGACTTGATGCGTTCCTCCAGATCCTTGATCTCGCCCGGCGCGCGGTCGGCGGAAATCACGATCTGCTTGTTCTGATCAACCAGCGCGTTGAAGGTGTGGAAGAATTCCTCCTGCGTGCTGTCCTTGCCAGCGATGAATTGAACGTCATCCACCATCAGCACATCGACCGAGCGGAACATTTCCTTGAAATCCATCACCGAGCGGTCGCGCAGCGCCTGAACGAAGCGATACATGAACTGTTCTGCCGAAAGATACAGCACCCGCAGATGCGGCTGACGCTGCTGCAACTCATGGGCAATGGCGTGCATCAAGTGGGTTTTGCCAAGGCCGACGCCGCCATACAGGAACAGCGGGTTGAAGGTCACAGGCCCGCCTTCGGCCACACGGCGCGCAGCGGCATGGGCCAGCTCGTTCGGCTTGCCGACGACGAAGCTGTCAAAGGTGAAACGCGCATCCAGCGGTGCGCCAGGCAGTTCTTCCGATACAGGGCGTGCGGCGGCGCGGGCCTTCGGGGCAGGCTTGGCACCGGTTGGCTTGGGCACGGCCGCCTTGGCAGGATCAGTCGCACGCGCCACACGCGACACGGCAAATTCCACCCGCTCGACCTGCTGGCCATTGGCGTTCAGATGCGAGCGGATGTGATCGCCAAAGTTGCGATTCACCCAATCGCCAAAGAACGAGGTCGGCACCTCAAAGCGTGCCACACCGTTCTTCAGGGTCGAGAGCTTCAGCGGCTCGATCCAGGTGGTGTAGTTGTTCTTGCCCAGACGCTGCTCAAGCTGCTCACGAATCTCGCCCCAAGTTTCGTTGGTCATTTGTCCCAATTCCGTCCCGCGCCGTTCTTTTTCGGCCTGTTGGGGCTATAAGCCCTTAATTACCTACACCCCCGCCAAAAACGGGAGCGGCCACGCCGCCTTGGGAACAGTGAGGCACAACAAAGGCGTCACGACGAGTAGACCCGTCGCGTTGACATCTGTTGTCTGTCGCGCAGAACTGCGCAGACCCTCAAGCTTGCGTCGCGCGGCCTTGCACAGGGAACCTGACTGGCAGGTGGCAGCCCCCGGGCGATGCGGCGCGGTCGCGGCCCGTCCCCCAGGACACCGTGAATCGCTTGGGCAAGCTAGCAAGCCCACCGCAGGGCCTGCAACCGAACTTCGCTGTTGACAGGGGGATGCCTTGAATCGAATCCCAAACCCCATGCAAAGCGGCAACGGCGCCAGAATAAACCTTGGTTTACGACCACAAAGAGCTTGAAAAAGCAAAAAGCGCGCTCTTTGGCGCGCCTTTATTTTCTACATTCTGGGTATCCAGATTCGGTGCCGAAGCCCCCTTGAAAGCCTGATCAGGCCTGTGCGCCAGTCGCCTTCACGCGCGCCGCCAGACGCGAGATTTTACGCGACACGGTGTTCTTGTGCAGCACGCCCTTCGACACGCCACGCGCCAGTTCAGGCTGAGCATTCTTGAGGGCTTCGGCGGCCGCAGCCTGATCGCCCGAAGCGATAGCTTCTTCCACTTTGCGCAGGAAGGTACGGATGCGCGAACGACGGGCCTTGTTCACGGCATAGCGGGCTTCCGACTGACGGGCGCGCTTTTTGGACTGGGGCGTATTGGCCATGGGCTGAATTCCTTACGGTCTTTGTTTCGGTTGCAACATAAGACCCAAGGCGACCTGCCCCTTGGGGAAGATCATGATTCTTGCCAAAGCGGGCCCACGCGCATGTGGGAACGGCCTATAGGCCATCCGGGTGGGATTGGGAACCCCTTATTTGTCGCGGAATTGTGGCTGGCGCTTTTCCAGAAAGGCGGCCATGCCCTCTTTCTGATCCTCGGTCGAGAACAGGGCGTGGAACACCCGCCGCTCGAACAGGATGCCTTCGCGCAGCGTGGTTTCATAGCTGCGATTGACGCATTCCTTGACCACCATTGCGGTCAGCATCGACTTGGCGGCGATCTTGGCAGCGGCCTTCTTCGCCTCGGCGATCAAATCCTTGGCGGGCACCACACGGGAAACCAGCCCGCACCGCTCGGCTTCAGCCGCATCCATATTGCGCCCGGTCAGGTGCATATCCATCGACTTGGACTTGCCCACAAACCGCGTCAGGCGCTGCGTGCCGCCAATGCCTGCCACCACGCCCAAATTGATTTCGGGCTGGCCGAATTTGGCCGTGTCAGCCGCAATGATGAAATCACAGGCCATGGCCAGTTCACAGCCGCCGCCCAAAGCATAACCGGCCACCGCCGCGATGATCGGCTTGCGGGTGCGCACAACCGCATCGGCCTCATGCGCGAAGAAATCCTCGCCGAACATATCGACAAAGGTTTTCTGCGCCATTTCCTTGATGTCTGCCCCGGCGGCGAAAGCCTTCTCCGATCCGGTGATGATGATGCAACGCACGCCATCATCACGGTCAGCGATCCGCAGCGCCTCGGCCAGTTCACCCAGCAGTTTGCTGTTCAAGGCATTCAGCGCCTCTGGACGGTTGAGCCGGATCAGCGCGACATTGTCTTCGGTCTCGACGATCAGCGTTTCATAGGCCATGGCGAAGGCTCCCCTTTGGTCGTGCTGACTCCTAGCAGGTGGTGAGCAGCTTGCAACCCGGTTAACGCTGGCAATGCGGGCAGAAAAAGCTGGAGCGCCCGGATTGAACGATCCGGTGCAATCGGGCCGTGCAGCCGGGCGTTGTGCAAGCCTCACCTTCCCGGTCATAGACCCGGAAATTATGCTGAAAATAGCCCAATTCCCCGTCGGCCTGCCGGTAATCCCGCAAGGACGACCCCCCGGCCTCGATCGCCTCCTCCAGCACCTGCCGGATCAGCGGCACCAGATGCGCGACCTCTGATGACGTAACGTCGCGCGCCAGCCGCGCCGGGTGGATGCCCGCGCGAAACAACACTTCGCAGACATAAATATTGCCCAGGCCCGCCACCAGATGCTGATCCAACAGCGCCGATTTGATCGGCGTGGCGCGGCCTTTCAGGCGGGCCGCCAGATGGTCTTCATGAAAGTTATTGCCCAAAGGTTCCGGCCCCAGCACCGAAAGCAAGGGGTGCGCCTCGGCGGTCGCGGTAGGCAGCAGGTCCATCGCGCCAAAGCGCCGCGCATCGTTGAAGGTAACGCGGGCCCCATTGCCCATATCCAGCACCACATGATCATGTTTGGCGGGTGCCGGGTGATCGTGATGAAACGCGCCCAGTTGCGCGCCGGAAATCAGCATCCGCCCCGACATGCCCAGATGAATCAGCAGCGTCTCGCCGGTAGAGAGATCGGCCAGAATGTATTTCGACCGCCGCCTTAGCGCCGCCACCTGCGCCCCGGTCAACCGATCCGCCATTCCAGCGGGAAAGGGCCAGCGCAGATCGGGCCGGTTCACCTGCGCGCGCGCGATCACCTGCCCCTCCATCACTGGCAAAAGCCCGCGCCGCACTGTCTCAACCTCTGGCAATTCCGGCATGCTCGCCCCTCCGTGACCTTCCCGCGCATTGCAGCCCGCGCCCGCTGGCCTATAAGGAGTGGGAAGCCCCTGATGGGCAAGCCCCGGATGAGACAGATGAGCGACGCGCCCCAGACCACGCATTTCGGCTTTCAGACCGTGAACGAGACCGAGAAGGCCGGCATGGTGCATGGTGTCTTCACCAAGGTCGCCAGCAAATATGACATCATGAATGATGTGATGAGCATGGGCATTCACCGCATCTGGAAAGATGCGATGATGGATTGGCTGGCCCCACGCCCCGGCACGCGCCTGCTGGATGTTGCGGGCGGGACGGGCGACGTGTCCTTCCGCTATCTGGGCCGCGCGCCCGGATCACAGGCCGTGGTGCTGGACATGACGGAATCGATGCTGATCGAAGGCCGCCGCCGCGCCGAAGCCGAAAGCATGGCTGAACGTCTGGATTGGGTGGTGGGCGACGCGATGGCCCTGCCCTTCCCGTCAAATACCTTCGATGTTTACACGATCAGCTTTGGCATCCGAAACGTGACGCGGGTGCAGGATGCGCTGAATGAAGCGTACAGGGTGTTACGCCCCGGTGGGCGGCTCATGGTGCTCGAATTCAGCCAGATCCCCAACGAGATGATGCAGAAGGCCTATGACCTCTACAGCTTCAACCTGATCCCGGTGATGGGTCAGGTGATCGCGAATGACCGTGATAGCTATCAATATCTGGTTGAGAGCATTCGGAAATTCCCGGATCAAGAGACCTTCGCCGGCATGATCCGCAAGGCCGGGTTCGGGCAGGTGAAATACCGCAACCTCAGCCTGGGCATCGCGGCGCTGCATTCCGGCTGGAAGATCTGATGCGCGGGCCGCACAACATCATCCGACTGGTGCGCACCCTGGCCACGCTGGAGCGCACCGGTGCCATCGGGCAGGTGCTGGCCGCGATGGACGCGCCACCACGGCTACGGGCCGTCGCGCGAATTTTGGGTTGGCCTTTCAAGTGGTTGGGCCTGAAGGGTGACCCCAGCTTGCCACCCACCACGCGGGCGCTGACAGCGCTTGGCCCGGCCTATATCAAGTTTGGGCAAATCCTCTCTACCCGTCCCGATATTGTCGGCGGCGAGCTGGCCGAACAGTTGAAATATCTGCAAGACAAGTTGCCGCCCTTCCCCGTCGCGCAGGCGCAACAGATGATCGAGGCCGAATTCGGTCAACCGATCAGCATGATTTTTTCAGAGTTTTCCGAGCCAGTCGCCGCCGCCTCCATCGCGCAGGTGCATCACGCAAGGCTGACGGGCACCGGCGCCGAGGTGGCTGTGAAGGTGCTGCGCCCCGGCATCGAGCGTGCTTTCCGCAAGGATATTGACGCTTTCTGGTTTGCCGCACGGATGATCGAAACCCTGTCGCCCGCCTCGCGCCGCTTGCACCCGATGGATGTGATCGCCCATTTCGAGGGCGTGGTAATGGGTGAGCTGGACTTGCGGCTTGAGGCGGCAGCGGCGGCTGAATTTGCTGCAAATATCGAAAAAGACACAGGTTTTCGTGTGCCCAAACCCGATTGGTCTTTGTCTTCACGCACGGTGATGACGATGGATTGGGCAGAAGGTATCGCGCTGGCAGACAATGCCGCGCTGGATGCCGCCGGACATGACCGGGTGGCGCTTGGCGCACGGGTGCTGCAACTGTTCCTGAGCCACGCCCTGCGGGACGGTTTCTTTCACGCCGATATGCACCAAGGCAACCTGAAGGTGGGTGCCGATGGGGCGGTGATCGCCTATGATTTTGGCATCATGGGGCGGCTGGATGAATATACCCGCCGCGTCTATGCCGAAATTCTTTACGGCTTCATCAAGAAAGATTACCGCCGCGTCGCCGAGGTGCATTTCGAAGCGGGCTATGTGCCCGCCGACCGCGACATCGACGAATTCGCCCGCGCCCTGCGCGTGGTGGGCGAGCCGATCTTCGGCATGGATGCCAGCCGTATCTCCATGGCGCGGCTTTTGGCCTATCTCTTTGAAGTTACCGAGAGATTTGGCATGGAAACCCGTACAGAACTGATCTTGTTGCAGCGCACCATGGTTGTGGTCGAAGGGGTTGCGCGGGGCCTCGATCCGCATATCAACATCTGGCAGGTCGCCCGCCCGGTGGTTGAGGATTACATCAAGACCAATGTCGGCCCTCGCGCCCTGCTGCGCGATCTGACACAGACCGCGCGTGTCTTGGGTCGCTTTGGCCCGAAATTGCCGGCGATGGTCGAGGCCCAGTTGCTGCGCCAAAGCCAACCTCCACATTCGATAGAAAAGCCACTGCACCCGATGGTCTGGATGGCCTGTGGCGCGGGCCTGCTCTCTCTGGGTTTGCTGTTGGGCAAATTGATTTAAAGGGCGGCCAGTTCCAGCCGAAGCGCCATATCATAACCGGGATCGCCGCGCGCGGCCCGAAAGGCGCAATGAGCCGCAATGCGCCAATGCAAGACAGGGGCCAGTTGCCCATAGCGATGGCGCAGCGGCTCAGGGATTTGCAGCAAAAGGCTTTGCCGCGCGGCAGGTTCCAGGGTTTTACCGCGATACAGCCATTGCATCGCGGGGGACAGAAACAGCGCAAGATCGTCAACCGGATCGCCCAAAGCGGGGCATTGCCAGTCAATCAGGCACAAGCCACGATCCGTCATCAGGATATTTCCAGGCACAAAATCGCCATGCAAAAGCGTTGGCTTCGGCAAAGCAACTTCTACAAGATCCGGCAAAGGCGGCATGCCGGAGGGCGCGAAAGAGACGGCCTGCGCCCCAATCTCTCTGGCCCCCATGGGCCGCTGAGCAAGCCCCGGAAAAGACTGGACAGATGACAGTTTCCGAAGGAGGCACGCAATGCCCGCCGCGCCATTCCAGCTCTGACCCGGCACATGTTGCCAGGCAATCCAGCCTTCCCCCTGCGCCAGAAGCTTCGGCGCGAGGCCAAGCGGCGCAAGGGCAGCAAGCGCAGCAGCTTCCAGCCTTGGATCATTGGGGAAAAGTGGTGTCGCCGCTTCGGCGCGATACTGTTTCACCACCACAGTGTCACACCGCCAGACCCGATTGCTACGCCCCCCTTCAAGTGGCTCCCACGCGGCATCCTGGACGCCACATAAGGCAGAAGCCACCTTGCGGAAGGCAGCCTCGGGCTGATTGGAGGGAAGGCTGATGGTGGCATTATCCATGGCGAGACACTAGGCCAGCCAGATTCCTCCAGCAAGAATACTTAACCGCGAATTGCAGTCACCTCACTGGCCAGAACCTCGCGGTTCCCTTCCAGCACGAGCACCATCTGATCGCCCAGGCCCTGCACCTCAACCACACGCGCATAAAGTTCGACCCCGGTAACGACAGATTCCGCCCCATCTGCATGATTTTCGACGGCAAGATTGTAGGAGCCATCTGGCAGGGGCGCCCCTGTGGCATCCAGTGGCACCCATTCGTAGCTTTTGGCATCCAGCGGCAAATCAACACGGGCAACCAGCTGCCCATCGGCATCACGCACCGTCAGAATCGCCCGCTCCGCCCCTTGCGCAATGCGCGGCGAAAGTGTCACCGGCTCTCCGGACGAGACGATCGCGGGCATTTCAGCCCGTGCCTCGCTGCCCACCCAGGACGCCACCTGAGCCATGCCAAGCATGTTGAAACTGCCCTGAATCGACGCCAGCAATTTGTTGGTCTGCGTTTGTTGTTCCACAGCTGAAAAACTGGCGAGCTGTGACAAGTATTGGGTGCTGTCGACCGGGTTCATCGGGTCCTGATATTGCAACTGTGTGGTCATCAGGCGCAGAAAGGTCTGAAAATCTGACGTGAGCGATGTGCTCGCCGGAGTTGAGTTTTGGGCCTGATTCACGGCGGGTGTAACCGGGGCTGGGGCTGAAACAGTCATGAAACCGCCTTTCAGAGACGAAGATTGAGCCCTGTTGCCATGGCAACCGAGCGAGCAATGGGGACCAAAGCCAAGGAAGATGCGGCCGGCGGTTCAAGTTCCGCGATCACATCATGAGCTGCGCGAGTATCGGCGTGATTGCGACCATCCGACCAACTGCCGAACTGCATGTCAGCCTGATCATATCCGGCTTCGCGCAATATCTCGGCAAGGCGGTCACCATTTCGGCGCAGCAGATCCAGCGTTTCAGGCCGTTCGACATCGACCCGGACCCGGAGCCCCTCGCCCTCTCCCTCAAGTGTGATTCGCAGCCGCCCCAGCTCTTCGGGATCAAGCCGGATCTCGGTCACCCCCGCGCCTGCCCCCTCGTAGACCTGCACGGCGCGGAGCGTGATATCCGCACCACCTGCCTCGGCTGACGGCAGAGCATGTGCTGCACCTGCACCCGCAAGACCCTGAACGCCCTCATGTCGCAAAGGCACGCCGTCCGGACCGACAAGCGCAACATCGGCAAAGGGCATGGCCAGGATTTGACGTATTGCTGGCATTTCCGACGCGGCCACCGCATCATTTTCGCTCGTTACGAGCGACGAAGACGGTTGGTCTGGCAGAATCGAAACCTTCAGCGATTCACCTTCTGCCACGGCTTTGACTTGCGCAGCCGCCAAAATCCGAAAATCGTCCTCCCAAAGCGGGCGGGCTTCTGCATTGACGGGCTCAGCGGCGCTGAGAGTTTCAGCCAGTGCAGGCGTCTGTAAGGTCACGGACACAGCAGCATCAATGCCTTGCCCTGGGTGCGCCACGATCCCCTCAAGCATCAGGCGCCAATAGCTTGAGGTCATTGATGGCGTCTCGGCAGAACGCCGCTGCTCTATTTTGCCCAGCATATCTTCTGGCACAATCAAGGCGTCATGCATATGCCCGACCGTATCTGGTTGTGGCGTATCTGAATCAATGCCGGTCGCAACAACTTCAGCCTCGGCTGCCGGCAATTCGAGAGACATCAGGGCTGTGGGATCAGGCAGTGCCCCCGCCATTTCCAGACCCAAAGCGGCATCCGCTGACGAGAGATCCAGTCCCGCCCGCGCTACAGCCCCTGATTGCGATCTGCCAACCGAAAGCGTTGAACTGGAAGTCTCGAATTCTTCATTCAGTATCGTATGTTTAGATTGGGTCATGCGCTCGGCCAGCCCTCCGCCTGCGCTGGCCGTATCTGGCACCTTCAAGTCAAGCTCCGCAACGGCCAGAAACTCCTCGACCGGAGCGGCTTCAGAAGGGTTAGCGACGCTCGCTTCCGCAATGAGAAAGGAGGCAGGAGCTGTGACGCCATCTCGGGCAGGGGGATCAACCAGCCATGCCGGCCCAAGGGCCTCCGCTTCGGGATCTGATGCCGCTTCGGGGGGCAGGAACGACTCGAAATCGCCACCTTCCTCCTCTCGCTGAGTGGAGGATAGCCGGTCGTCCGGCACAGACGGGATTGCCGCCTGATGCCCCTGTATCACCGAACCAATATCCATTTCGACCTCCGACTCCTGCCGTGTATGGCCGACTATTTCCGCAACTGGTTACCGTATGTTTACCGCAGCAGGGTCATGATCCGGAAAATTGCACAAAACCGGAGCGAAACATGAGTATCAAGCCAATCCCCTCTGTTCCCGTGCCCCACATTCCCCCAGCACGGGCGGCAGACATGATGACGCGCGCGAAAGAGCTGGAAGCATTGTTCTTGTCTGAAATGCTGGGCCAGGCCGGGCTTGGTGCCATGGGCGGTGAATTTGGCGGCGGCATCGGCGAAGAGCAGTTCACATCCTTCCTTCGCAATGAACGGGCTCAGGCGATTGTCCGGAGTGGAGGAATCGGCCTGAGTGAACAATTGTTCCACGCCATGGCAAAGGCTGAGCGGCATGGCGATTGATCCCGTGGACGAAATCGAGGCGATTCTTGAAGAGATCGCAGACGCGTTGAAGCAGGGTCGGCTTGCAGCACTTGCGAGCCTCGAAGCACGCCTCATGCAACTGGAACCCGCACTGGCCGAGACAGATCAACTCCGACTGATCGCAATTCTGGCAAAGGCGGAACGGAATGAGCGTCTGCTACGGGCTGCCAGGAGGGGCGTACGCAGCGCGCAGAGACGACTCGCCGAGATTTCACGCTCGTTGCAAGGGTTGGCAACCTATGACCGCAAGGGGCATCTGGAATCACGCGGTCAGCCGACTCGCCTCCTCAGCAAACGCTTCTGATCTTCATCAAATGCACCGCAATTCGGCGGCGGTGACGGCCTGATCTTAGGGTTCTGTTAGAACTTCCCCTCCATCAATCAAGGGGCATCCCACGAGGGGCTGGCGCGGTGCCGAAACAAGGCAACCGCAGGGCGAGAAAGCCGAACTGGCCGAAAGGCTGACAAAGCCGCACGCAAAGCGTCGGCAGCAAGAAGGAACAGGACATGTCGTCCATTCTCACCAATACCGGTGCCATGGTTGCCCTTCAGACCATGAAAGGCATCAATGCCAACCTTGGCAAAGTCCAATCGGAGATTTCGACCGGCAAATCCGTCGCCAACGCCAAGGACAATGCCGCCGTCTGGGCGATTTCCAAGGTGATGGAATCCGACGTGAAAAGCTTCGAGGGGATCTCGGACGCGCTCGCTCTGGGTAGCTCCACTGTGACCGTGGCGCGGCAAGCTGCTGAAACCGTCACCGACCTGCTGACCCAAGTCAAAGGCAAGATCGTTGCTGCACAAGGTGCCAACGTGGACCGGGCAAAGATCCAGTCCGACATCGACGCCCTGACCGGGCAGATCGGTTCGGTGGTTGGCGCGGCTCAATTCAACGGGCTGAACCTTGTCAACGGCAGCACTGCTTCGATGGATGTGCTGGCATCGCTGGATCGTTCCGGCAGCACGACGGTGGCCTCCTCGATCACGGTGCAAGGCCAGGATCTTGGCTTTGGAGCCTATGTGGCCAACGATGTCTTCACCACTTCGGGCACCGCTTCGGCCAATGGTGACACCTTCGTCCTGTCGCTGAACAGCGGCGGCGGCACCGGCGATTTCACCATCGCGGATGGCACGAATGCCTGGCTTGCCGGTGACAAGATCGCCATGCAGATCGGGAACAAATCCGTCAGCTACACCGTGACCTCGGACGATGTGGACGCGGCGAATGCCTCGATGGCGAATACCGTTCCCGACATGATCGCTATCGGCCTGAAAAATGCCATCGACGCCCTGGGCATTGAGGGCCTGGTCGTCAATTATGACAGCGGGAATCCGGGTCAACTGTCCTTCGTGAACGATGGCACCACCGACCTGACCACCAGCGGCCAATACACCAATGCTGGTGCTGGCGGCCTCGGGGCACTGTCCCAGATCAACGTGGTGAGCAACACGGTCGATTCGCTGAGGCGGATCGAAACCATGCTGCAAACTGCGGTCGATGCTTCGGCTGCTTTGGGCTCTTCGCAGAAACGGATTGAAACGCAATCTGATTTCGTGGGCAAACTTGCGGATGCCCTGACCACCGGCATCGGCTCCATGGTGGATGCAGACATGGAGGAAACCTCGGCTCGCCTGCAAGCTTTGCAGACCCAGCAACAGCTCGGCATCCAGGCTCTGTCAATTGCTAACCAGGCACCGCAGAGCATCCTGTCGCTGTTCCGCTGACGGATCAAGCCTGTGGCGCGCCATGCGGCGCGCCACAACCAATCCCTCCACACCCCAAACTCCGGAAGGATGATCCGTGAACGCTCAGCTTTTCGCGCGGACCGCGTATGGCCGCCCCGAAACTCCTATCCGCTCCCCGCGCCAGATCGAATATGACCTGTTCGCCAAAATCACGCAGAGGCTTTCGCTGACGCACCAGCAACGTGACGCAGACTTTCCTGCCTTCATGAAGGCTCTGCACGACAATGTGCATCTCTGGCGTGTTTTGGCATCCGATGTCGCCTCCTCTGGCAACGGCTTGCCGCAACAACTGCGTGCAAGGCTGTTTTACCTGTATCAGTTCACCGACCAACACAGCCGGAAAGTGATGAAAAACGAAGCCTCAGCCGAGGTTCTGATCGACATAAACAAGGCGATCATGCGCGGCCTGCGCGGCGAAGGAGACCAGCCATGAGCGGACTCGTTCTGAAACTGGGCCCCCATGAGCGCGTCCTGATCAATGGGGCTGTCATTGAAAATGGGGATCGCCGCTCGCGTCTCGCCATCATGACTCCCAATGCGCATATTCTGAGGCTTAGGGATGCCATTGCCCCAGACGAGGTCAATACACCTGTACGGCGCGTCTGTTACATTGCGCAACTGGTGCTGTCTGGCGATGTGGAGCCAGAAGATGCCCGGATGCAATTGCTTCGTGGTATCGAGCAGTTGAGCCAAGTCCTGACAGATCATGACAGCCGAATTCAGCTTTCTCTAGCCACCAGGGCCATCATAGATGATCAACACTATCAGGCGCTTAAAGCCCTGAGATGTCTGCTGCCGCGCGAAGAACGCCTGTTCGGAGCGCGCCCGTCATGACATATTCTGTCACGCTGCCGCTTTCCGGCTATGCCGGCTGGAATTTCCTGAAACGCACACAGGAAAAGCAGCAATCCCTGCTGTCCCAGAATACCATGCAGCAGCGTGACGAAGCCTATTTTCGGGATAAGATCGGCAGCATTGATACTGCGGCACAACTGGTCGCAGACCGCCGCCTCCTTCGCGTTGCCTTGGGTGCCTTTGGGCTCGAAAGCGATATAAACAACAAGTTCTTCATCCGAAAAGTACTTGAAAGCAGTACGATCGAGCCAAAGTCACTTGCCAATAAACTCTCGGACAAACGCTACAAGGATATGGCCGAGACTTTTGGTTTTGGAACATTTTCTACGCCCAGCACAAAGCTATCAACCTTTGCAGAAGATATTCTTGCCAAATTTCGGCAACAAACATTCGAAGCCTCGGTTGGAGAGGCAAATGGTAGCCTGCGTATTGCTCTCTATGCAGAACGCACACTGCCTGAACTGGCCTCAAAAAATCAAAGCCAGGCTACAAAGTGGTATACAATCATTGGCTCGGAGCCGCTCAGGAACCTGTTCCAAACAATGTTCAACTTGCCGAGTTCGTTCGGAACACTGGATATAGATCAGCAAGTCGCAACCTTGCAAAAAAAGACTAAAGCAATGTTTGGCTCCGCGAGCCTGGATCAATTCTCCGATGCCACCAGCATGAAAAAACTTTTGCGCAACTATATTGTGCGCGCAGAAA
>CALKAA010000475.1 GCA_937983495.1 uncultured Gemmobacter sp.
CGACGCTCTTCCGATCTCCCACTGGCAAACCAAGCTGATCACCATGGCGAACCAGATCGCCCGTTTCATGGAAAGCAAACCCCATGCCGAGGGCGTGGAAGGCCTTGCCAACCATATCAACGACTTCTGGGAACCGCGCATGCGCCGTCAGCTGTTCGAGTTGCTGGATCAAGGCGGCACTGGTCTGCGCCCGCTGGTGCTGGACGCGGCAGAGAAAATCCGTCGTCCGGCAGCCGCCTGACCCCCTTGTTCATCTTGGCCTAAATATCCCGGGGGTGCGGGGGCTGGCCCCCGCTGGTTTTGCTGTATTTCATAACGTCTGATACAGGGTTTCTTTGGACCTGATACCAGTCGGTGATATCCTGGATTATCTAGGATTTGGCGGGGACTGGCGGTTTTGGCCGATGAACTTGCCTTCACGCTGCCACCAGCGGTGAATAGCGCTCTGGCTCACGCGCCTTTCGGGTGGGAAGCTCTGGGCGACAGCTTCGGCCAATTTCGGAAAGGTCATCTGGCGGATGTGTCGCAAGATGAAGGCCCGGAGTTCGGCATCGGTATCGAGACGGGATGGAACGCCCAGGGCATCCCACCGCCGCCAGACCGTGATATACTTCGGCCATGCCCATCCGCGCTTGCGCGCAACGTCGCGGACATCCCGCCATGCCTGAACCAGTGGAAACTGGGGGCCGCCGTCTCGGATAGTCGTTAGAAAATAGGCCCAAGCCTCAGCCGAGAACTCAGCGGGCGGCTTGCCCATGCGACTATGAGAAGGAAGCAACGCAGGTGCGAAGTTCACCGGGGCGACCCCAGCAACAGTGCGCAAGATACGCCGCAGTGTCATCTTGTCAGTGCCCTCCGCGCCGAACTTGGCGCGCGACTGTTCGATCAGTGTGCAGGTGAGGCCGCGCCCATCCGAAGCGCCGCCAGCCACAAGAAACCGGGCAATCTCGGCCTTGCGCAGTGCAGCCGCCTGCATGGCCGGTGTGGCATCTGCGAACCGCTCATGCGCCGCATCGTCATAGTCACCAGCTGGCAGTCCTGTCGCCTCGATCTGTCGAAGCTCAAGCGCGCGGCGCACTTCGATAGGAATGTCATCAGGGCGGAAAAGGAAGCGATTACCGTCTTTGGTTAGCGGGACGCCGTTCCTCTTGAGCCAATCCCTGACACCGCGATTGGTGCTGGGCACTGCCGGCAGACCAACTATTGATCTCACTGAAATCATGTTAGGCTGCCCGTGCAGCGGCAGCGATTTGTCGCACTAGAATTTCGGCCTTCGGACCACGCCAGCGACCATCCAGCGCTTTTCTTGCATTGTGATAGTCAATGCCGTTTTGCCTGCACCACGCGTGAAGGCTGGAGCCCTGTGCCACAAATCCGGCGCGGACCATCATAGTAGTATGGCTTCGCTCATCGTTGAGTGATATGGTTTTCATGCGCCTTGGCTCCCAAATATGGGTAATGTCAAGGGTGAAGCATGTCCGATGAGGTTTCAAATCGCCTCCGAATCCTGAGGGACCGGAACAACTGGACAGTAGCTGGCATGGCCGAACGGACAGGCATTCCGAAGCGGACTCTGGACAAATATATGCTGCGGCAAGGAGCAAGTCTGCCGGGCTTGGAGGCTTTGTGCGCTCTGTCGCGAGATTTAGGAGTGTCGCTTGACTGGCTCGTGTTTGGCGTAACATCCGCGAGCGAAAATATTGAACTGATCGTTGATCGAGCGGCAGACCATGTGGTGAACCTGTTTGCAGAAACCCTACTTCGCTATAATCGCGAAGGCCGGGCAGACCTCATATCAAGTGAGCGTATACTGAATTTGTCTCCCGAAGAGTGGGCGGCCGATCTTGGACAGCGGGCGGCGGAGAAGGCGAATGCGATTTTGGCAGAGGGTGTCGCCAAAGAAGATCTCTTGCGGTGGCGGGCCGCGCGCAAGGAGCGAATGACAGAACTTCTGAGAGACCGCTTCGACGAGCTGACCGAACAGCAAGCACCGCCTATGGGAAAGGGAAACGGGAACTGATCTGTTCCCGATCATGTGTGGGGTATGGCAAATCAACGCACACCTTCGAAACGCCCCCCGTTGATTTCATTTAATAATTTCATATCCATCAGATGGTGATACAGTCCAATCTCGCCCAAAACGGGCATGTAGTATCAAGCCTACTGAAATTCCCGACCCATAACCCATTGAAAGTAAATGGCTTTTAAATCAGCCGGTATCACCTTTTGAAAGCCGTCAGTTTTGCCTCGTGCGGGGGCTGGTCCCCGCTGGTCCGGCATGTGCGGGGGGCGGCCCCCGCTTTTCGCGCTATGCCCCAAACCGCCGCGCCGCCTCCAGCGCCAGCCCGGTGCCCACGCTGCCGAAATCATCGCCCCGGTCCTGCCGCGCGTTTGGCAGCAAGCGTGAGGTCAGCGCCTGCAAGGCGGGCAGGCGGCTGGACCCGCCGGTCAGGAACACCGTCTGCACCTCATCCGCCTGCACGCCACCTTGTGCCAATACGCGGATGATCAGCGTCTCCAACCGGGCCAGCGGTGGGGCCAGAATTTCGTCCATCGCCGCGCGCCGCAGCACCGGGTTGGGTGCCCCACACAAAGGGGCCAGCATCAACCGTTCAGCCTCGACGCTGCTGAGCGCGATCTTCACCCGCTCCACATCCATCGCCAGCGCGTGACAATGGTGGCCGTCAATCAGCGCCATCAGGCGGTCGATCAACTCGGGCCGGTCGATCTCGTGGCGCAGCGCCTTCAGGTCACTGGAGGTTTGCCGGGTATACATCACGTTGATGCGGTGCCATGTCGCCAGATCGAGGTAGTAATGCCGCGGCATGGTGCCTGCGCCGCCCTTGGTGGTGGCGCCAAAGCCCAGATGGGGCAGGGCAGAGGCGAGGCTCAGCAACCGGTCGACATCTGTGCCGCCCAGTCTGATGCCGTCATTGCCCAGAATATCGCCGGCACGATCCGCCATCTTGGCACGGGCAGGCCCCACCCGCACCAGCGACACATCCGAGGTGCCCCCGCCAATATCCACGATCAGCACCAGTTCTTCGCCCGACAACCGGCTTTCATAATCCAGCGCGGCAGCGATGGGCTCGTATTGGAACGCCACCTGATCGAAACCGACCTCGCGGGCGATTTCGGCCAAGGCCGCTTCTGCACGAGCATCTCCTTCGGCGTCGTCATCCACGAAATGCACCGGGCGGCCCAACACCACGGCGCGGGCCTCGGGCGCATGGGCGCGCATCGCTGCAATGAAACGCCCCAAGACCTCGCGAAAGCTGACAGTGCGGTTGCCTACTTTGGTGCGTTCCGCGATCAGGCCTGAACCGAGGGTAGATTTCAGCCCGCGCATCAGACGGCCATCTTCGCCCTCCAGATAGGCGGCAATCCCGGCCCGGCCCATCAGCGGCGGGCCGTCTTCGGCCCAGAACACCGCAGAGGGCAGCGTGACCTCGGCCCCTTCCAGCGCCACCAGCCTTGCGCCCTCGGCTGTTGCCAAGCCCAGCGTTGAGTTCGAAGTGCCAAAGTCGATGCCGCAAGATGCCATCACATGCCCTCTGATGAAGGCACCCGGCGTAACCTTTGCGGCTTCGGCTGTAAACCACCCCTTCCCCCCGCGCAGCGCATCCGCTACGACTGGCGGCATGACCTGGAACATCCCGAATGTCCTGACTGTTCTACGCTTGCTGGCTGCCCCCGGAGTGGCGGTCATGTTCCTCTATTTCCACCGTCCCTGGGCCGATTGGCTGGCGCTGACCCTGTTTGTGGGCGCGGCGATCACCGATTGGTTCGATGGCTATCTGGCGCGGCTGTGGAAGCAGGAATCGAAATTCGGGGCCATGCTGGACCCGATCGCAGACAAGGCTATGGTCCTGATCGCGATCATGGTGATCACCGGCTATTCCGGCATGAACCCCTGGCTCATCCTGCCGGCTACCGTGATCTTTTTCCGCGAGGTTTTCGTTTCGGGGCTGCGCGAGTATCTGGGCCATGTCGCGGGCGAGTTGAAGGTCACCAAACTGGCCAAGTGGAAGACCACGGCACAGATGGTGGCGATTGCCGTGCTGTTTCTGGGCACCGGGGTCGAGTATATGGAAGGCATCCGCATGCAGGGCATGACGCCTGCACAATATGCCGAAGCGGTGAGTGCGGGATTGGCCGATCCGATCCGCACGTGTGGCGGGCGCGATTGCGGGGCCTATGCCACGACCGTGGGGCTTGTGCTGATCTGGATTGCCGCCGTGCTGACCCTGATCACCGGTTGGGATTACTTCCGCAAGGCGCTGCCTTACCTCAAGGACCACTGAGATGCGCGTGACGGTGCTGTATTTCGCCTGGCTGCGCGAGCGGATCGGCGAGCCGCGCGAGGAGGTGGAGACCTCAGTCGCCACGGTAGCCGATCTGATGGCAGAGCTGGCCACACGCAGCGAAGGGCACGCTTTGGCCTTTGCTGATCGCACCAGCCTGCGAGTGGCGCTGGATCAGGAACTGGCGGATTTTTCGGCCCCCCTGGCGGGCGTGCGCGAAGTCGCCTTTTTCCCGCCGATGACGGGTGGCTGAAAATGTCCACCCTGCCGAACCGCGTGCGCGTGCAGACAGAGCCTTTCGATCTGGGGGCGGAGGCCAATGCCTTTGCCGCCAGCCTGTCGCAGGCCGGGGCGGTGGTCACCTTCACCGGGCTGGTGCGTGACAATGGCGGGCATTTGCTGGCGATGGAGATCGAGCATTACCCCGGCATGACCGAGCGCGCGATTGCGGCGATGGTGGCCGAGGCCAAGGCACGGTTTGCACTGGAAGATGCGCTGGTGATCCACCGCTATGGCCGGTTGGCGGCGCAAGAGCCGATCATGATGGTGGCAACAGCAGCCCGTCATCGCGGCGATGCTTTTGCGGCGGCGGAATTCCTGATGGACTACCTGAAATCGCGCGCGCCCTTCTGGAAGAAGGAAATCAGTGTCAGCGGTGCCGATTGGGTGGCTGCGCGAGAGGCGGACGAGGCCGCGCTGGAACGCTGGCAGGAATGAGCGCGGCATCAACCACCTTGCCTAACCCATTTTGACAGCTTGCCTTTCCTGCGGAACCACCGGACCATTTGCCAAACAGCCCCGAGGTGTTCCATGTCCGACGAACAGGTTTCTGATCCGCCGTCTGGTTCCGATCTGCGTCTGCGCCTGGAGCAAAGCCTTGCCAGTGCCACCCGCGCCGAGGCGGCCATCGCCAGCTATTTTCTGAACAACCTTGATCAGTTGCCCTTTGAGACTGCGGCCTCGGTGGCCGAGAAGATCGGCGTTTCCGAGGCCTCGGTCGGGCGCTATTGTCGCAGTCTGGGCTACGCCCATTTCAAGGCGTTGAAGGGCTCTTTGCAAATGGATCTGGGCGCCCGGGCCTGGCTGATCGGGGATCGCCTGCGCGAATTTGCCGAGGCTTCGCGCGATGGGGCAGGCGCGTTGCAGCGCGGGCTGGAGCGCGACATGGCCATGCTGGTCGCCAATTATGAAACCGCCGCCTCGCCCGAGTTTGACCGGGTGGCACGGCGTCTCGCCCTGTCGCCCAAGGTCTTTGTCGCGGGCTTTCAAACCGAGCGTGGCCATGCGCAATACCTGTGCAACCTGCTGCAATATTTACGACCCGAAGTGCATCTGGCCGATCTGACAGGGGGCAGCTTTGCCGAGATTTTGTTGGCGCCGCCAAAGCAAGCCTGTCTGGTGATTTTTGATGCGCGTCGATATTCGCGCCTGTCGCGCGCATTGGCCCAGGCCGCGATGGCCGCAGAAATCCCTGTCACATTGATCACAGACCCCTATTGCGATTGGGCGCATGGGCTGGTGTCCGAGGTTTTCACGGTGAAGGTGGACCTTGGCCAGTTCTGGGATGCCACCTCGGGATTTGCCAATCTCTCCGGGCTGATGGTGAATGCCGTTTTCAAACATCTGGGCCCCGAGGTGGAGGCGCGGATGACCCGGATTTCGAACCTCTATGACGAATTTATCGGTCATACGGAGGCCCCTTTGAAGGCCCCGCGGTAACCGCAGCCATAAAGGGCAACCCGTGCTGGCACAGGCAGATGACCCAAGGGCAATTGCCCCGGTTTCCGCTTGCTGCCCGGCATGCAGAGTCTAGGACATGGTCGGGATCAACGCATGTTGGCGACTTGTCTGGGGTAAGTCGTGATGGAGGGCGTTGCGAAGCGCAACCCTCCTCTCCCGCTCAGCCAGACCCGGCATACCGGACAGAAGCGGTTCGTCGCGGTCAAATCAAACACATGATGTCACAAACCAAAACATGAGACACCATCCCCACCAAATACACTTGTGGACCGCGCTTCCCGAAACTCGTTACTTTACAACTATTAGGTGAAAATCCACAGTTCCCCTGATTCTCGCAAGAGCTTCTGTCAGATCGCCACCACAAACCTTTGATGCTCTCTGTGTGACATTCCCGCCAGAACAAGTAAATTCGCGTCCTTGCCTAGGCGGATTTACCTATATTTCCTTGGCGTTACCAACCTGCCAAGCGCTGCGGCCCTGTCATTCCTCAGCAGGGCGGCCTAAACTCGGTATCGGGTGGTAGTGGGTGGCCGGAATGACCAAATCTCTTGGGGCGCTATTGGCGTTGTGCCTTGCTGGCCTGCAATTTCTTGCGGTTCTGGCTGTGGTGTCCTCGTCTTATGTGACCTCTGAGCAGGCCCTGCTGCGCCATGCCCGCGAATTGTTGCGCGATGTGGGCATCAACACCATCGAGCATTCCAAGGGGTTTCTGAGCCCGGCCGAAGGGGCGGCGGTGCTGGCGGCACGGTTGGCGCAGAACCGCGTCGTGGCCAGCGATGACCCGGTTCTGCTGGAGCGCCTGTTGTTCCAGCAATTGCAGATCGCCCCGCAATTCGCCGGGGTCTATTACGGCGGCGAGGATGGCAGCTTTGTGATGGTCATGCGGGATCCGAAAGGGGTTGCCCCTTTCCGCAGCAAGATCATCAGCAATGCCGGGCCGCATCGGCAGGTAAAACTCATCTGGCGCGACAATGACTTTCGCATCGTCCGCACCGAGAATCGCCCCGAAGACCCCTATGATCCGCGGGGCCGCCCTTGGTACAAGCGCGCCCGGCTGCTCTTGGGCACGATCTGGACGGACCCTTACATTTTCTTCTCGTCGCAACAGCCTGGCATCACGCTGGCTGCACCGGTGTTGAAGGACGGGGGCGGACTGCGCGGTGTTGTCGGGGTGGATATCGAGATCAGCATGATCTCGAACTTTCTGGCGCGGCTGAACATCGGCGAGCATGGCCGCGCCATGATCCTGCATCGCAACGGCGATGTGATTGCCCACCCGGACCCAAGCCTTATCAAGGACTTGAACGCGGACGGCACGCTGCATTTCGTCAATATACGCGATTTTGACGATCTGGTGGCGCGGGCCGCCTTCAGCCCCTTGCTGCGTGAAGGCGAGATGCATGTGAACGCCGAAACCGCCTCGGGGTTCGTCTTTGGCGGCGAAAGTTATGTGTCCACCGTGATGCCCATGCAAAGCGACACCCTGCCATGGACCATCGCGGTTTATGCGCCGGAAAGCGATTTTACGCGCGTCATCGAGCAGAACCGGGCGATGAATATCTGGATCGCGGCGGCGGTCGCGGCGGTTTCTGGCCTCGCCGGGCTGGGTTTGGCGCATTACATCCACAAGCCGGTGCGGGCTTTTGCGGTGCGGTCTGCCCTTGTCGCGCAGGGCGAGATCGACCCTGATGAGCCGGCCCCCAAGACCTATCGCGAGCTGGCCGAGGCCAATCGCGCGCTGGTGCAGCAGATCGTGGCGCGCCGCATGACCGAGCGTGAATATGGCCAGACCTTTGAAATGTCGAGCCGGGGCATGGCGCAGATCAACCCCGAAGATGGCCGGTTTCTGCGGGTAAGTGCCCGTTTTTGCGAGATAACTGGCCGAAGCCCCGAGGCGCTTGTGGCGATGCGGTTGGATGATCTGGGGGCCGCCCCGCTGTGGACTGAGGGCGCGGCGCAGACTGACGGGCTGGCGGTAAACCGGGTGCTGATGCTGCATCGCCCGGACGGGACCGAGGTTTGGGTGCGGCTGAACGCCATTCTGATCCGCGATCAGGCGGGGCAGCCGCTGCATGCGGTGGTCACCATGGATGACATCACCGAAAGCCGCACGCAGGAGGCGCAGATCCAGCGGCTGAGCCGGGATCTGTCGCATCTGGCACGCGGGCATACCATGGGGCAGATGGCGGCGGGGCTGGCGCATGAGTTGAACCAGCCGCTGACCGCTATTGCGCAAAATGCCGATGCGGCGCTGGTTGTCATGCAGAAAAGCGCGGTCTGCCCGGAGCCTTTGTCGGAAATCCTGCATGAAATCGAGGCGCAATCCCTGCGTGCAGGCGAGATCATCCGGGCCTTGCGCGGCTTTATCCGCAAGGATGACGGCGGGCGAGAAGCCTTTGATCTTGCTGAACTTCTGGGGCAGACGCTGCGCCTTCTCCATGCGGAGATTACCGAAAGCGGCGTGCAGATCGAGACCGATCTGACCGGCCTTTCCGGGCCCGTGCAGGGCAATCGGGTGCAGGTGGCGCAGGTGGTGTTGAACCTGATCCGCAATGCCATCGAGGCTATGGCGGGCGAGCGTGGCAATGACCGCCGTATCAGCCTTGTGGCGCGAAGCGAGGCGGGGCAAGTGGTGGTCAGCGTCACCGATACCGGGCCGGGCTTTGCGCCGAATGCCACGCCCTTCACCCCGTTTGAAACCAGCAAGCCCGATGGGATGGGTCTTGGCCTGTCGATCTGTCGTAGCATCGTGGAGGCGCATGGCGGGCAGATCTGGTATGAGCCGGGGCAGCCGCGCGGCAGCCGTTTTCACTTTACCCTTCCCGCCGGGCCTGTGGCGGATAGTCTTGTGTAATTTTCCTTGTTTTTGAAGGAGTTGGGGCCGCCATGCCGAACCTTTCGTTGACGATTTACCTGGTGGATGACGATGCGGATATTCGCAGCGCCTTGACGCGTGGGCTGGAGCTGCGGGGCTATGCGGTGGAAGCCTATGCCTCGGCCGCCAAATTTCTGTCGGGGCTTGATCCGCAGCGGCCGGGGGTCATTCTGCTGGATTACGGGCTGCCCGGCATGAACGGGCTGGAGGTGCAGGCCCGGCTGATCGAGCGGGGGGTGGACCTGCCGATCATCTTCATCACCGGCCATGGCGGGGTGCCGGAATCGGTGCAGGCGATCAAGGCGGGCGCGCTGGATTTTCTGGAAAAACCCTTTCGCCAAGCGGTGTTACTGGAGCGGATCGAGGCGGGATTTGCGCTGTTGCTGGCGCGAGAAAGCGACCGTATGGCAGGCCGGGCGCGCGAGGCGCTGTTTGCGAAACTGACCGCGCGGGAGGCCGAAATCGTGCAGTTGATCGTGGAAAACCCGGCGGAGGTCTCCAGCAAGGAGGTGGCGGCGCGGCTGGGTATCAGCCCGCGCACGGTGGATCATCACCGCGCCCGCATTCTGGAAAAGCTGGGCGTGCGGTCGCTGGCCGAACTCATCGCGCTGGTGAAGGGCTGAGACGAAAACACCGCCGGAGAGGCCCCCGGCGGTGTAATCCTCTATACAGTTTGGGCCGCAAAAACCGCGAAACTGTAATCGGCTATACGCTTTCGGGGGGCTGGCCCCCCGAAGTGTAACGGCCTGTACTCAGGCGACCAGATCGTAGCGGTCGGCGTTCATCACCTTGGTCCAGACGGCGACGAAATCGGCCACGAAGCGGGCGGCCGCGTCGTCCTGGGCATAGACCTCGGCATAGGCGCGCAGGATCGAGTTCGAGCCGAACAC
>CALKAA010000476.1 GCA_937983495.1 uncultured Gemmobacter sp.
ACGAGATTGGTCAGTGACTGGAGTTCAGACGTGTGCTCTTCCGATCTTGCACATTCCCGATCGAGAAGCCCGGTGCCACCGAGATCGGATTGTCGATCAGCAACGCCCCGTCCGGAATGCGCGCCATGCGCTGCCGGGCTTCGTTGAACTCCATCTCGCGGCTGGCATAATGCGCCGACAGCAGCGCCATCGCATCGGCGCGATGCGTGATCGCCACGCCAAAGGCCGCCGCAATCGCCTCTGCCGTGATGTCATCATGGGTCGGGCCGATGCCGCCACTGGTGAACACATGATCCCAACGCGCCCGCAGCGCATTCACCGCCGCCACAATCGCGGGCTGCTCATCGGCCACCACGCGGGCCTCCATCAGCCGGATGCCGCGCGCCGTCAACTCTCCGGCCAGATGATGCGTGTTGCTGTCGCGGGTGCGCCCCGACAGAATTTCGTCACCGATCACCAGCATCGCAGCCGTAGGGTTTGTCATCTTGGCCTCCGTTTCACGCCCTCAGGTATAGCGCGCGCAAAGCCGCTGCACAGCGCCGCCTCTGGCCTTTTTCCGCCTAAGCCTTTATCTACACGCGCAAACAGCGAAAGGGCACCCCGTGAACGATCTGCGTGGCCGCGTCACCAAGGACGGAATCCGCATCTATGAGGAGGCTGATTTCGCAGGCATGCGCATGGCGGGGCAAGTGGCGGCCGGCATTCTGGATGCCGTGATCCCGCTGGTGCGCCCCGGTGCCACCACGGGCGAGATTGACGCCTTCATCACCGAGGAAATCCGCCGCCTTGGCGTGACCTCCGCCACCATCGGTTACAAGGGTTACCAGCACGCCTCCTGCATCTCGGTGAACCATGTGGTCTGCCACGGCATTCCGGGGGCCAAGGTCTTGGCAGATGGCGATATTCTCAATATCGACGTGACCGTGATCGTCGATGGCTGGTATGGCGATACCAGCCGCATGTATGTGGCGGGCACCCTGCCCCGCAAGGCCGAGCGCCTGATCGAGGTCACCCATGAGGGCCTGATGCGCGGCATCGCTGCCGTGAAGCCCGGCAATACCTTTGGCGACATCGGCTATGCAATCCAGTCTTATGTCGAGGCCGCCCGCATGTCGGTAGTGCGCGATTTCTGCGGCCACGGCCTTGGCCGCGTGTTCCACGCCCCGCCGAATGTGCTGCATTACGGGCGCGCGGGGTCCGGCCCGGTGCTGGAGGAAGGCATGTTCTTCACCATCGAACCCATGGTGAACCTTGGCCGCCCCGAGACCAAGGTTCTGGCCGATGACTGGACCGCCGTAACCCGCGACAAATCGCTGTCCGCGCAATACGAACATTCCATCGGCGTCACCGCCGAGGGCTGCGAGATTTTCACCCTCTCGCCCGCCGGCAAGTTCTTCCGCACCTGGGATCAGTGAGGCGGATGATGGACGATCTGGCCGACATTGGCGACGATATCCACCCGCTGTTCCACGGCGCGCCCACCACCACCGAATTTCGCAAGCTGCGCAAGCGTTTGGTGCGCGAGGTGCGCGAGGCCATCGAGCATTACGGCATGATCGAACGCGGCGCGCGCTGGCTGGTCTGCCTGTCCGGCGGCAAGGACAGCTACACCCTGCTGGCCGTGCTGCACGAGCTGAAATGGCGCGGGCTGCTGCCCGTTGATCTTCTGGCCTGCAACCTTGATCAGGGCCAGCCCAATTTCCCCGCCACTGTGCTGCCGGAGTTTCTGGCCCGGATGGGGGTCGAACATCGCATCGAATATCAGGACACCTATTCGGTCGTGATGGACAAGATCGGGCCGGGCAAGACCATGTGTTCGCTCTGCTCTCGGCTGCGGCGCGGCAATCTTTACCGCATCGCGCGCGAGGAAGGCTGCTCGGCTGTGGTTTTGGGCCATCACCGCGATGACATGCTGGAAACCTTCTTCATGAACCTGTTCCATGGCGGTCGGCTGGCCACCATGCCGCCCAAGCTGTTGAACGAGGAGGGCGATCTTTTCGTCTACCGCCCCCTCGCCTTCGTGGCCGAGGCCGATTGCGAGAAATTCGCCAAGTCCATGAATTACCCTATTATTCCGTGCGATCTTTGCGGCTCGCAGGAAGGGTTGCAGCGCCAGCAGGTCAAGCAGCTGCTGGATGGCTGGGAGGCCCGCAGCCCCGGTCGGCGGCAGGTCATGTTCCGCGCGCTGATGAATGCCCGCCCCTCGCATCTTCTGGACCCGGCGATTTTCGATTTTGCGGGATTGGCGCGGAATTCGGGCGAGACCGGAACAATTAGTGAAAATCCTCCGCATTTGGGAGAGGTCTGTTAACCGTCTGTTCGAAGTGATTCCCATAACCTGCACACAACCGGGCGATTCACCGCACCGGGGAACGGCAGGAGAATACGGATGGAAAGACGGTCGGCTGTGCGCGAGGGGAACCGGGGCCTGGTGCGCCTGGCACATCTCCTCCGCCGGAAAGAGCTTCTGGCGCTGCTGCCCGCCGTGATGCTCTTGGCCTTCTGGACGGGGGGCGAAAGCGCAATGCTGGCGGTGGCGCTTTGTGCGCCCGTCTTTATTCTGGTGGTGCAATCCTTTGCACGGCAAGAGGTCGAGGAAGTGCGGCTGCCGGACGCGCTGACCGGCCTTGCCATGCGCCCCCAGGCCATTGCCCTGCTGGATGACATTCTCCGCGACACCCCGATCACCGGGCTGCAAACCGGCTGCCTTGTCGTGCAATTTGATGAGGCAGATACCATTCTGGATCGCCACGGCCGTGCCGCCCAGACCGAGGTGCTGGCCCGCAGTGCCGAACGGCTCTGTGCCGCCTTGCGCGCGGGCGATGTCGTGGCCCGCCTTGAGGGGGGCGGATTGGCGGTTGTGCTGAGCCCGCAGCGTCGGCTCGATCTGGAAACCATGGTGCAGCTTTCCGCCCGGCTTCAGGCCAGTATCGCCACCCCGATCAGCCTGAATGCCATGCGGATTTATGTGACCTGCTCCATCGGTTTCTGTCTTGGCAGCCAATCGCCCGAGCCAACCGGGCGTGCCCTGCTCGACGCCGCGCAAATCGCCGCAGACGAGGCGCTGCGCAATGGCCCAGGGGCAATCCGGGCCTATTCTCCCGATATGCCCAGCAAGCGTGCGGATCGCGATGCTCTGCGCGCGACGCTGGAAACCGCGCTGGACGAAGGCCAGATCCGCCCGCATTTCCAACCGCAGGTCTGCACCGATACCGGTCGTATTTCCGGGTTCGAGGCCTTGGCCCGCTGGTATCACCCCGAGCGGGGTCTGGTTCCACCGGCCGAGTTTCTGCCCGCCATCGAAGATTCCGGCCTGTCGGAGCGTTTGGGCGAGGTGATGCTGTTCCATGCGCTGACAGCACTGGTGAACTGGGATCGGGCAGGGCTGCGCGTCCCCACCATCGGCGTCAACTTCTCTGCTGCCGAATTGCGCAATCCCCGCCTGGTCGAAAAACTGCAATGGGAGCTGGACCGCTTCGATCTCACGCCCGACCGGCTCAGTATCGAAATCCTCGAAAATGTCGTGGCGACGACCGATCACGACATCACCGTCCACAACATCGCCGCCCTGTCGCGTCTGGGCTGCGGGATTGACCTGGACGATTTCGGCACCGGCCATGCCTCGATCACCAATATCCGCCGTTTTGCCGTGCGCCGCCTGAAAATCGACCGCAGCTTCGTCACCCATGTGGACAGCGACCGGGAACAGCAGAAAATCGTGGCGGCAATCCTGTCGATGGCCGAAAAGTTCGATCTCGAGACGCTGGCCGAGGGGGTCGAGACCCCCGGCGAACACGCCATGCTGGCACAACTTGGCTGCGGTCATGTGCAGGGATTCGGCATTGGCCGCCCGATGGCCTTTGAACAGGCGACCGACTGGATGCTGCAACACCGCGCCCGCCAGACCCGCCCCCCGCGCATCAGCAACCGCACGGCATGACCGCGCTTTCCTGCCTGCTTTGCGTCTTCCCGGCCCTTGGCATGGCGAAAGCGCTTGACCTTTCCGCCCCCCTTCTGTTGAACCACGCCTGACCCGAAAGGGGCGCGTCAAACGAAGGCGGGAACGCAATGGACGATCAGAACAAGAACCTCATTCTGGCCACCGTGCTCAGTTTCCTTGTGATCCTGGGCTGGTTCTGGTT
>CALKAA010000477.1 GCA_937983495.1 uncultured Gemmobacter sp.
GGGGTTACGGATCTGGGCGGGCTGGGCGGCATCAGGACTGCCCGTACGCCCCGCAGAACGCGCATTTTTATCCCAGGATGACAGCCTGCCAGAGGGGCGCCTCGAACTTTCGGATCGCAGCCGGGCCTGTCATGCTCGGCCCGGCACCCGCAGCGCCGCGCGTCACATTCTTTTGGTGCTAAACGAATCCACGGGAGAAGATGTTACCTGCTTTGGCGGTATTCCACTGGCAGAGGCGGTCCGCAGAGCCAGCGGCGATCGTGCAGCATGGCTCTGCCCGGCGCATGCGGTCACACCCAGTTCCTGCACCGATATCGCCTTGCCCTGCCTGTTCACCGGCTGCGCCCCATATGCCAGCGCGGCCACGATGCACCGCCTGCCGCTGCTCTTCGATCTGGCAAAGGCGCGTGGAATGACCACGATGTTCTATTCGGCCTCCACGCTGAAATGGGGCAACCTGGAAGGCTTTTTTGGCCCCGAGGGCGCCGCGATCGACGACCTTGCCACGCCCCACAGCACTGGCCTGCCGTTCGTTCACGAACTGGGCTGCGATGATTACCTGATGGCGGAGCGGCTTCGGGATCGCATCCTGGCAACCGAAGGCCCGCTCTTCATCGTCCTGTATACTTACGGGCTGCATTTGCCGTTTCAGAACGAGAGCGCCGGGCCGATCCCCGACTATATCACGGATCGCCGCGCCCGAGCGGCCCATACGGTAACCGAGGCACATTGCATGGTCTTTGAGGCGTTGCACCGCACAGGCCGTTATGATGAAACAATGATCTTATCCTTGGGGGATCACGGCGAGGCCTTTGGTGTAGATGGTAGTGACAGGTCAAGCCGATCATCGCGTCTGACCAAACTCTCCTCAACGGTGACACGGCCGCTATTTATCGTCAAACCACCTGCCGAGATGGAGCCTGCCCGCAGATCCTGCCTTGAGGCCAATCTGGAAAATCGTTTGGTCTCCCTGATCGACATCGCCCCAACACTCGCGTCGATCCTTGAGGTAGAGCTGGCCCCCGGCCTTCCGCGTTATTCAGGCTTTGACCTGACTCGAGAGGCCATCCCGGAAGATCGCCTCCATGTCACCATGACTGTGAATGAATGGCGTAGTTGGCCGCAGGCAGCGGTGATGCTGGCTCAGGGGGATTTGCGGCTTTGTGCCGATTACCAAACCACGCTTTCCCTGACATGCGACGACCACGGCACCCCCTTGCCCGCAGGGCAACATGCAGCGGCTGATGTACTCTTGGAAAGAGCTATGGAACAGCCTGTGCTCCGCGCAGTCATCGCACGCGTGTTCAAGGACAAGCTGCACAATCGCGCCAGTCTGCAAATGGGGCGGTTTGAGCAAACCATTCCCAATCTTCCGCGCCCTGCCGCCTTGCCCGGAAGCGCAGACCTATTCTTTGGCACCGATATTCTGATCTCAGATCCAGGGGCGGGGCGGCTGCATTATGCTGGGCACCACCATGACGCCCGCGGCTTTGGCCTAAGTCGTAAAGATCGCGGGATTCTGGTCTACGGCCCCTACATCGATCTGCCAGTCGGACGCTATGCCGCCAGCTTTGCGTTTGCGCCAGGCGCGCGCCGCAAGCGGCTCTTGATGGATGTCTGTGTCGCTGGGGGAGTTGTTCTGGCCAGCCAGGAAATCGCCGACCTGATGTCAGGGCGGCTCGCAACGATCAATTTCGTGATCGACCAGCCTGCCGAAGCGCTAGAGGTGCGCTTGCACAGCCATCATGGCTTCAAAGGCATTTGTCAGGGCCTTTTCATCACCCGGGTTGGCTAAGGTCGCCCGGCGCACAAAAGGCCAGAAAGGTCTCTTCAAACCGCTCGTGACAAAATCCATTGGGCGCAAAGCGGCGCCCATCAGGATGAGCGGCAATTTCCGCCCGGATAGCCTGCGCAAAATCCGCCCCCTGTGCGCAGATAAGCTGCCCACTGGCCAAAAAATCCGCAAGGCCCTCAATCCCCTCGCATGCCTCAGGCGTGGCCACCACCTGACAGCCGTGATGCAAGGCCTCCGCCAGTTTGACCTTGGTGCCCGCGCCCTTGAAAATTGGCACTGCGACCATCCTGGCTTTCGCGTAAAGCTGTGAAAGATCTGGCACAAAGCCCTGTACTGTGACGCCCCCCCCGCTTTGAAACGCAGCGTCCATGCCACGACCCACGATGACGCTCGAAGTTGGAATCTGTGGCGCGACTTGGTCAAGATACCAACGGAACCCATGAAGGTTTGCGAAAAAGCGGCTGCCCACCAGCAATACAAAACCCTCGTGAAGTGCCGGGCTCTCCACTATGGCCGGCCAACTCGGCGGAAGGACCATCCCCACGCGCTGCGGATGACGTGCTCGTTCGGTAGGAGAAATGAACACATGGCGATGCGCCGCCATGAGACCCAGCTTCTGTCGCATCCAGACCAGCGCGACCTTTGCGCGCAAGCGCCAGCTACGCAAACCTGCCGCCCGGTATTCATCTTGCGCATATCGGGTTTCGTCATTGTGATGGAACAGAAAGATCCGCCCCGGCACCCGCAACAGACGCAGCAGCGCTGCCACAGCCCCAAGGCCGCCATGATCTATCCACACATCTGCACCCGCCCGTGCATAGCCCATCACCTGTGACAACTCGTGTGGAGACACGCGGAAGAGCAGATAGGTCAATCGACCTCGAAGCCCGTCATGTAGGCCTTCGCGCGGTTGCGGCACAATTTCGATCACATCGCGCCCACGCCTATGCGCCGCTCGCCGCCAAAAATCCAGATTTCGATCTGTCACCACTTTGGCACCACCAACCTCGTAAGCAGTGTGACATAAGAACAGATTTATGGCTTTGGCACGCAAGGTCATCGCTCATTGACTGGCGGGCGTGGAACAAGCTGTCAAGACGGCTTCGAATGCCGACTCCGGGCAAGGCGCTTCGGGCAAGGCGCTTCGGGCAAGGCGCTTCGGGCAAAGCGCTTGCCAAAGCTCAACTTGCTTGGCATTGCCGTGGGATGCACGCATCCGTCATTCCATAGGCCAAACCGCAAGAGATGAAACCACTACAGGGGCCTCCTCGTTTTCTGCTTGTCAGCCGCATCGGGCCTGATAGCCTCCACGCGAATTGGATCGAAGGCGCTTCGCGGGGCCAATTCGACGTTCTGCTCAGCTGCTATGCCCCTGCGCCCGAGCCTCTCGCCCGCGCGGGTGTCACGGTCGAACATCGCCCCGGTCGTAAAGTCGCAGGCTATGCAGGAATCTTGCGCGACCACGCAGAACGCCTCGCTCAATACGACTACATCTGTTTCATGGATGAAGACCTACAAATCAGCAGCGATCAGATCGCGGGTTGTTTTGGCCTGGCGGCTGCCCACAAACTTAAAATCGCGCAACCGGCGTTTGCCTGGGGAAGCCATTTTTCATACGCAGCCACGCTGCGACAGCCGCAATTCAACCTGCGTTTCGTCAATTTCATCGAGATGGCCTGCCCGATTTTTCACCGAAACGTGCTGGCGACCATTGCACCCCTCTATCAGAGCGGCCTCGAGAGTGGCATTGACCTGATCTGGTGCAATGCGGTGGCAGAAGGACCTCGCGATTTCGCCGTGATCGATGCCTTTCCGGCGCTGCACACGCGGCCTGTGGGCGGTAAGGCAAGCGAGAATGGCTTTGCGGATGTGCATGGCTATGAAGTGCATATTCAGGCAGCGCTCGCGCGATTTGGTGTGCCACGTCACAGGATGGCGACTTATGAGGCCTTGCACCTTGATGGCCGCACCTTGCGCGGGCGCCTGCGGCTAGCACTGGCGTCGCTCTCGGTCTTTGGCGCGCTGCCACAGCAACCCAAAAAGCGCACGCTCGTCAAATGCGGATTTGATATGCTGATGCACCAGATCTTTTATGGGCCTCGGAACAGCAAAGTGACGCTTGAAGAAGGCCTGTCATGACTGCGCGTTGGCACATCGCCTATGTGATCCCGACCTTGGGCAGGCAGGCACCCGTGGCTGAAATCCTGGAGTCCATCTCGCAGCAAAAAATCGGCCCGGCGGTGGTCGTTGTGGTCGATCAGAACCGCGAGCCAATCTTGAGCCCAATCCTCGCCCGCTTTGCAGATTGCCTCAACATTCACCATCTGGCAGTCGGGCAGCCCCTTGGCTCCTCTGCCGCGCGCAATCTGGGCTGGCAGGCGGTGAAGGCCGATCTGGTGATCTTCCCCGATGATGATTGCACCTATCCGCCGGGCCTGATCGCGCGGATGCTGGCGGTGATGCAGCAGACCGGCGCCGATCTGGTCTCGGGGCGCTGCGCCGATGCAGCGGGGCGCAATGCCAACGGCAATTTCGCAGAACGTGCCGGTTGGGTCGCGCGTGGGAATATCTGGCGGACGCAGATCGAATGGATGGTGCTGATGCGGCGCACCGTGCTGGAAGCGACGGGCGGTTATGATCCCGCGCTTGGCGTCGGCGCCTTTTACGGCTCTTGCGAGGGGCAGGATCTGACCCTGCGCGCCCTCGCCGCCGGGTTCCGCCAGTATTACGACCCGGCGCTGACAGGCCGGCACCCCGATGTGCTGCACCGCCCCGATACCGCCACCGCGCGCAAATGCCGGGACTATGGCCGCGGCATGGGCCATGTGCTGCGCCACCATGGCTTTGGCCGTGCAGTGCAGGCAAAATACATGCTACGCCCACTGCTGCGCGCCGGTTTCAATCTGGCGCGCGGGCAGGTGGGAGAGGCCAATCTGGCTCTGAACACCGCCCTCGGTCGATGGGAGGGGCTGAGGCCATGCCGCCCAAGCCCCTGAGCATCCTTCACATCTGCGAAACCGCGCGCGGCGGGGTTGGCACCTATATCAACATGCTGGCGCAAGGGGCGGGCGACCACCGCGTGCTATTGCCCGCCGAGGATCAGGCCATGTTGGCGGAGGGCGTGGCACGCAACACCTTCCGTCGACCACGCCGCTCAATCGCGGGGCTGCTGCGCTTTGGCGCCCATGCCCTGCGCTGCGGAGTGCAACAACGGCCAGACATCGTGTTCTGCCATTCCAGCTTTTCCCTGCTGGCGCTGCTGCTGCTGCGCCCCCTGCTGCCGCGCAGCCGGTTTCTGTATTGCGCCCATGGCTGGGGCGGCGCGCGCGAAAGCCGCCATGCC
>CALKAA010000478.1 GCA_937983495.1 uncultured Gemmobacter sp.
GTTCCCGCTCGGCCGCGATCCGGGCGATGGCCTCGGCCAGCGGCAGGGCGGGCGGCAGCCCCTTGGCAAAGCCCGATCCGGTCACATGCGGGGCCACGGGCAGGGCATCGCGCGAAAGGATACAGGGCAGTTTCATTTCGGCCAAATCAAAGCCCAAAGCGTATACCTCATTACGCCTTGCATCCTCGGCCACCAGCAGCGGGCGGGGCAGGCCATGGGCCAGCGCCTCCAGCCGGGTGACGCCGATGGCGGGGATGTTCAGCCCCAGGGCCAGCCCCCGCGCCAGCGCGACCGAAAGCCGCACGCCGGTAAAGTTTCCCGGCCCCGTGCCCACCCCGATCCGGGTGATGGCGGGCCAGCCCAGACCCGCCTCGGCCAGCAGTTCCTCCAGCAAGGGCACCAGCCGTTCGGCTTGGCCCTTTTCCATTTCTTCCAGCCGATTCAAGGCTTTGCCATCGGGCAAAAGCAAAGCGGCCGCGCAATGCGCGGCCGATGTGTCAAAGGCCAAAACGGTCTCAGGCGGCAACAGGGCGCACCTCGGTGACCTCGGGGATGTAATGGCGCAGCAGGTTTTCGATGCCCATTTTCAGCGTCAGCGACGACGAAGGGCAGCCCGCGCAGGCCCCCTGCATATGCAGGTAAACCACGCCGCGATCAAAGCCGTGGAAGGTGATATCGCCGCCATCCTGTGCCACGGCAGGGCGCACGCGGGTATCAAGCAACTCTTTGATTTGCTTGACAATATCGGCGTCCTCGGCGGAATGGTTGCTGGCATGGCCCCCACCCGCCACCGCCTCGCCCGCCATGACCGGCGCGCCCGACTGGTAATGTTCCATGATCGCACCCAGAATCGCGGGCTTGATATGATCCCATTGCGCGGTCTCGGATTTGGTGACGGTCACGAAATCCGACCCGAAAAACACCCCTTGCACCCCCGGCACCGTGAAAATACGGCTGGCCAGCGGACTTTTCGAGGCAGCTTCGGCACTTGGGAAATCGGCGGTGCCGATCTCCAGCACATCCCGCCCGGGCAGGAACTTCAGCGTCGCCGGGTTCGGCGTGGATTCGGTCTGGATGAACATGAGGCTTCTCCGACGGTTCCGCTCGGATATGCGCCTCGGCGGGGGCCAAGTCAAGGTTTGCGCCTTGGGGCACCCGGCATTGAGTTGACTCTCTGACGGCGAAATCGTCTTTGGGCTGCGTGATGCTGAGTGAAGATCAGATGCAAGACGCGAGCGACCCTGCCCTTATGGATTTGGCGCCAATGCCAAGGGCGCATTGGGCAGGTATATATATGGTATTGATCTATTGCTTCATCCTGCTTCTGTCCATCGTCATGCTTTTCATCGTGGAAATCAAAACTCATAGCCTTGTAAAGAACTATACAATCCTGAACCGAGGCCACATGGGGGTGACCTTCTGGAGCACGGGCATTGTCCTGTTGACTCTGGCTTTTGGCGGTATTGCCTTTGCAATTTGTGGGGCCCCGAAATCATATGTAGACGCGATGCTGGCGGGGGGGACGCGCAGCTATGTCCGCAAACTCATCGGCTCGGTCTTTGGTGTAACACTCGTTCTTGGCTATCCCGCCAGCGCCTTTCTCGTGCCCGCAGTCCCTGTACTGCTCTTCGGGCAATCAGGCTCAATTCCGGTTGTGGTCCAGAAAACTGGCAGCGCAGGCTTTTCCAACGCACAATGCGCCAGTGGCGCTATTCTACGATGGCCAGATGGACAAACCATGAAAACCTGCTTGCCTCTGGCGCTCTATGTCGGGTTGCGCGATGGGGAAATGCTGGAGCAACCCTTTCGCAGGTGGCATGATATGGCGATTGTGAGCCCATTACGCCTACGCAAAGCGAGTCAAGACTGAGCAGCGCGCCAAACCGAAGGGGCCACGCCGCGCGCCTTGCGGAAGGCGCGGGTCAGGTGGCTATGGTCGGCAAAGCCGCAGGCGGCGGCGATCTCGGCCAGTGTCAGGCCGCGCGCGATCAGCGGTTCG
>CALKAA010000479.1 GCA_937983495.1 uncultured Gemmobacter sp.
TTGGTCAGTGACTGGAGTTCAGACGTGTGCTCTTCCGATCTGCCAGTCATGGACAAGCAGGCGCTCGACACGCTGTTCAAACGCTGAAACGCAAAAGGGGGGCGCTGCGCCCCCCATTCACCTTGGCTCAAATATCCAGATCCGAGGCTTTACCCGCGCGGCTCCGTTTCAGAATATTTCTCCAGCAACTTCCCTTGGGAGAGGAAGAAGGCAAACAGTGCGAAGGTCAAACCGAAGGTCTTGAAATTCACCCAGGCCGCATCCGACATGGTGCGCCAAACCAGCTCATTGGCCAGAGCCAGCCCGGCAAAAAACAGCGTCAGGCGCTTGGTCAGGATCAACCAACCTTCCTCGCGCAGCGGCAAGGCCTCGTCCAGCACGGCAGAGAGATAGCTTTGCCCCCGCAACAGGCCAAAGCCCAGAACCGCCGCGAAGATCACATAAAGCAGCGTCGGTTTCATCTTGATGAAGCGCTCGTCATTCAGCCAGACCGACATGCCCCCCATCACCACCACCAGCACCAGCGTCAAGACCTGCATACGCGACAAATGCCCGGTCAGCGCCCATAGCCCCCCTGTCGTCAGGCAGATCAGCACGACAAAAGCCGCCGTGGTCACGATGAAGCCGGAATATTCGGTGCCGGCAATCAGATAGGTCTGATCTTTCATCCGGCCGAACATGACGAAGAACAACAGCACTGGCCCCAGTTCCAGCACCGCCTTCAGGATCGGATTGATCTTTTTGCCTGCCATCTTTTCCACCAATTCAGCGGCCTCCCCATTCCACCAGCACGGCACCCGCCGCAATCACCGCCATCAACCCCACCTGCACCCGGCTTGACCGCTCGCCCAGCACCAGCCAGCCGATCAGCGCGGCAAAGACAGTCGAGGTCTCGCGCAGCACCGCCGCCTCGCCCACCTTGTCCAGCCGCGTGGCCAGCATGATGCCACCAAAACTGGCAAAAGCCACAAGCGCACCGAACACGCCCCGGCGCAGCAAGGGCAGGATGCCCTGAACGCCCAATGACCGCCAGCGACGAAAGGTCAGCGCCGGCATCAAAATACTGTCAATCACAAAGAACCAGGCCAGAAAGGTGAAGGGGTCTGGCGCTTGCCGGATACCCCAGGCGTCATAGGTCGTATAGGCCGCAACCAAGAGCCCGGTCAGCGCCGCGAGGCCAAGCGCGGGCAGCATGGTCTCTCGTCCGACCGTGACATGCGCAAGATTCCAGGCTGCCAGCGCCAGAATGCCGCCCGACAGGCAGGCCACGCCCAGCCATTGCCCCGGGGCGAAATGCTCGCCAAACACCATGCCCGCCAGCACCACCGTGACCAGTGGCCCCGTGCCGCGCACCACAGGGTAGACCACCGTATAGGCGCCGCGATCATAGGCGGCGGCTTGCAGCAGCTTGTAAATGGCATGGATGACAAACACGCCACCAAAAATCGGCCACATCTGAGGCTCGGGCCATGGCACCACGAAGAGCGCGAAGGGCAGGGCGATCAGCCCATAGCTGGCATCAATCGCCGCGCGGCTGAGCCAGGGATCATGCTTGCCCTTTTGCAGCGCGCCAAACAGTGCGTGCAGCACAGCTGCGACCAGCGCCAAGGCCAGCGCGAGGTCATGGCCGGCCTTTGTGCCCTCCAGCGAGATCAGCCAATCCGACATCACTTATGCCCCGCCGTCGCCGGGGGGCTGTCTGCCCCCCGCACCCCCCGGGGATATTTGTGA
>CALKAA010000480.1 GCA_937983495.1 uncultured Gemmobacter sp.
GGGCGCGGTCACGCTGACCGTGCGGCCCGAGCAGGTGCGGCTGGGGCCGCCCGGTGAGGCCGGGGCGATGGCCGCCACCATCCGCGACTGGGGTTATTTCGGCACCGATACCCATGTGCATCTGGCGCTGGCCGATGGGTCCGAGGTGGTGGCGCGGCTGCAAAGCAACCCGACTGGTGATGCGGGGCTCAGCCGCGGCGCGCCGGCCGGCTTGCGCTTTGCGCCGGGCGCGGCGCAGGTTCTGGGGGACTAGGGGCATGAGCGCATCGGAAGACGCCGCCGCAACACGCTCCATCCGCAACGCATGGTTGCTCTCGGCCCCCGCATTGGCCTTGCTGACCTTCGCCGCCGCCGGGCCCTTGCTGATCGTGCTGGTCTATTCCTTCCTCAGCCCCGGAAAATACGGCAATGTGGAATGGGTGTTCAGCCTCGATGGCTGGCGCAGTGTTTTGTATACCAAGGATATTTTCGACGACAGCCTGCAACTTGCCGATGCCCATCTGACGATCTTCTGGCGCTCGGTCAAGCTGTCGCTGATGACCACCGGCATCACCTTTCTGGTGGGCTTCCCGACGGCCTGGTTCATCGCCACCCGGCCCCCCAAGGCCCGCGCACTGTGGCTGTTCCTGATCACCATTCCGTTCTGGACCAACCTCTTGATCCGCACCTTTGCCATCAATGAGGTGATCCGCAACGAGGGCCTGTTCAACACGGTGATGATCAAGCTGGGCCTGTTTTCCGAGCCCTTGCGCATCATCAACACCGATGCCGCCGTGCTGATGGGGATGACCTATGTCTACCTGCCGCTGATGGTGCTGCCGCTGTTTGCCGCGATTGACCGTTTCGACATGCGGCTGCTGGAGGCGGGATATGACCTTTACGCCTCGCGCTGGCAGGTCTTGCGCCGCATCATCCTGCCGATCGTGAAGCCGGGCATCATCGCGGGCTCGATCCTGGTCTTTGTGCCCTCGCTGGGGGCCTATGTCACGCCGCGCGTGCTGGGCGGCGGCAAGCAGATGATGATCGGCAACTTCATCGAGCTGCAATTCGGCCAGGGGCGCAACTGGCCCCTGGGGGCGGCGCTGTCGATCTCGCTCTTGGTGGTGGTCATGGTGGCGCTGCTGATCTATGTGCGCGCCGCCGGGAAGGAGGGCAACGGCCATGGCTGATACACGCTTTGAGCCCACCCGCATTCCCGGCTTTGCCACCATTGCCGTTCTGGCCTTCGTGGCGCTGTACCTGCCGATCTTCACGCTGGTCGCCTATGCCTTCAACGGCGGCACCTCGATTGCGGTCTGGGAGGGGTTCAGCCTGCACTGGTTCGGCAAGGCCTGGGAGAACGAGGCGGTGAAATCCGCCACGCTGCGCTCGCTCACCATTGCGTCGCTGGCGGCGATCATCGCCACCAGTTGCGCCACGCTGGCGGCGCTTGGCACCACGCGGCGCCGCGCCTTCAAGGGGCAGACTTTCATCTATGTGATGATCAACCAACCCCTGATGGTGCCCGAGATCGTGACGGCGGTGGCGCTGCTGATCCTGTTTGGCATGGTCAAGCAATGGACGGGATATCAAGGGCTTGGCTATCTGGTGCTGGCCCATTCGGCCTTCTGCATTCCCTTCGCCTATCTGCCGATCCGGGCGCGGCTGGAGGGGATGGACCTGAGCCTTGAGACCGCCGCCGCCGATCTTTACGCGAACCCCTGGCAAACCTTTCGCCATGTCACGCTGCCCTTGCTCGCGCCGGGCATTCTGGCCGGGGCGATGCTGGCCTTTGTCATCAGCCTGGATGATGTGGTCATCACTGAATTTGTGAAATCAGGCGGGCAGGATACGCTGCCCACCTATATGCTGGGCCAGATGCGCCGCGCCATCACGCCCGAGGTCAATGCGATCTCCACCGGCCTTCTGGGCCTGACAGTGATCCTGCTGACCGCCTTCTTCCTGCTGACGCGCAAGAAAACCTGAATAAAACCAAGAACTAACCGGGAGACCACCATGAAAAGACTGCTGAGTGCCACCGCCCTGCTGCTCGCCTCTACCGGGCTGGCAAGCGCCGAAGGCGTGCTGCAACTGTATAACTGGGGCAATTACACCAGCCCCGAACTGCTGGCGAAATTCGAAAAGGAAACCGGCATCAAGGTGACGGTGACCGATTACGACAGCAATGACACCGCATTGGCCAAGATCGAGGCGGGCGGCCATGGCTTTGACCTCGTGGTGCCCTCGGCCAATTATGTGCCGATCTGGATCGAAAAGGGCCTCGTGGTGGAGCTGGACGCCGCCAAGCTGGCCAACAAGGGCAATATCGCGCCGGAATGGGCGGATGTGGCCTGGGATCCGGGCCGCAAATTCTCGATCCCGTGGCAATGGGGCTCGACCGGCGTGGCAGTGAACACCAAGGTTTATGGCGGCGACATCAACACCTCCTCGGTCTGGCTGGAGGTGCCGGAGGAGCTGAAGGGCAAGATCAATGTCGTGCCCGAGATGAATGACATCGTGGCGATGGCGACGATGTGGGCCGGTGGTCAGCCGTGCAGCGAGGATACCGAAGTGCTGAAAAAGGCCCGTGACGCGCTGCTGGCGGCCAAGCCCGATTGGGTCAGCATGGATTATGGTGCGACCGAGAAGTTGTCGAACAATGACTGGGCGGCTTCGGTGAACTGGAACGGATCGTCGATGCGGGCGCGGGTGGCGAATGCGGATGTGGCCTATGGCTATCCGAAAGAGGGCTATCCTCTGTTCATGGATTCCGCGATGCTGCTGAAGGATGCCAAGAATGTCGAGGAGGCCTACAAGTTTCTGGATTTCGTGATGGTGCCGGAAAATGCCGCGATGATCTCGGCCTTTGCGCGCTATGCCAATGGCATTGCCGGGTCGGAGGCTTTCATGCCGGAAGACATGAAAACCGCGCCTGAAGTCGTGATCCCCGAAGCGTTCAAGGCGGCGGGGGTCTTCCTGCCCACCTGCACCGGCAAGGCGCAGGACTATGTCACCGCGATC
>CALKAA010000481.1 GCA_937983495.1 uncultured Gemmobacter sp.
TCATCCCCCGCATCGGCATGGAAGTGGTGGTGGAATTCCTCGACGGCGACCCCGATCAACCGCTCGTTACCGGCTGCGTCTACAACGCCGCCAACATGCCGCCCTACGACCTGCCCGCAAACAAGACACGCTCCACGTTCAAGACCAGGACCCATCAGGGGCGGGGGTTCAACGAACTGCGGTTCGAGGATGAGAAGGGCCGCGAAGAGATTTATATCCACGCCCAGAAGGACCGGAATGAGAAGACCCTGAACAATCATACGGAGCGGGTAGACAACAATTGGGTTCAAAGTGTGGGCCACAATAAGGCAATAGAAGTTACCAACAACCATGATGAGGTGATTGGTGGCAACATGACACTCAGTGTCGGGCCGTCGAGCATCGGTCAGATCGTTAACAGCACGATGGCCAGACTGCGCGAGGGCGTGCGTGACATTGGCAAATCTCTCGGCCTGCCCGGACTTCTGACCCCGGGAGAAGGCAACCAGACAATTACCATCGAGAAAAACAAGGCCGAAACAATCGGCATAGCTGCCATGGAGGCCGTGGGTATTTCCAAAATGACAAGTGTTGGAAAGACCTACTACATCAATGTTGGAACGAAGATGGTGATCACCTGCGGCAAGTCGCAGATCAGCATTGACAAGTCAGGCTATGTGAAGATCATCGGAACCCGCTTCAACTTCTCCGCATCTGGACCGGTCCAGATCAATGGTAAAGATATAGATTTGAACTGATGAACGACATCGTAGAAGATATTTTCCAGACGCGAGCTGTGCGGGATATTCAACGAGCACATGCAGATCAGAGCCTTGCACGCTCTTCGTCGCGATGGGGCGCTGACAACATTTGTGTTTCCGCAGATGCGGAAGCTTGGAAAGCCGCACTCGAGCGCCCATTTTCCGGATCGGGCAGATGGGCTGGTTACCAGAAATACAAGTGTGGCCCTACTGAGTGTTCAGTAAACGAAGAAAAAAACAGAAACCGAGCACCTATTGCAGACGGGCTAAGCCCGAAAGATACCAATCCATCCAAAATTGGCTGCCTCATACTTGAAGCCAAGTCTTCATTCGCATCCGAGGATAAGGAATCCCTCTATGGAATTAGAGAAGAAGATAATTCTGAATTCCTGAAGATGTTTCGGCGCGCAGGTCGAACAGTAAAAAAATTTGGGCGGCGAGGATTTGACTGGGAATCTTGGGAAGACTTGATAAACATAAATCCAATGCTGGGCCCCGGCGAAGGAACTGGTTACGATATAAATGTGGAACCTGCGGACTTAGAAGATGTATCTGGAGATGCATGGGATGATCGAGATGAGTTCTTGTCTGCATGGAACATTGTTCGCCAACGGCAGATTATATCTCTTATTCAGTATGAGGTGTCTTGTGCCAATCCAGACATCCCACTCACCAAGTATGTAATTATATTAGAGCGAAAATTTATGGAGGACTACTTTGAGACCATCCTGACGCCAAATGGTCACATGGCGTTTTCACCCTTTGATGATGGAAAAAGCTGGAAACCATAATGTATATTGCAGAAATATCAAATACTACCAGCTTCGCCAACTTCCTCGCCGCAGAAGCAACGCGATCAAATGTGGAACTTTCTGCCTCTCATGAAGGCAACGAAATCACCTTCGGCGATGGCTTGTCAATTACTTTTGGCGCAGGTGTTGTTGTCTTTGATGGAAGTGAAGAAGAGGCTTTGATTGTGTTACGCAGATATGCGCTGCACCTGAATGAGACAATCACTTTTTATCACTCTCAAGACAAAATGCCCGTACGGATTCTACCTGAAGTCAGTGCTCAGTCATTGAAATCTACTGAGACTCTTGAAATCAAGGCTGGAATAGATGACACCGTCTTTCTTTCGAATGCACGGCAAGTCTTTATGACCATTGAAGCTTGGATGAGTCCAAAGATGAGCCCTTCCGAAGAGTTGTGGGCGTGGGTGGAGGCAAGTTACGATGCCAATCCTGAAATCCGAGGGGAAGCGCGATGGTCTGCAGGTGGTCGTGTTGTTTGGTTTCGTAGTAGCAACATAGCTCCGTTCGCAGAGATATCCGGGCCATTTTCAGTCACCAATAGACGTTCATCTGTTGATCGGCCGATCCAAGCAATTATTTCTTCTGCGTACGCAATTGTATTCGAAGCCAAAGAAGTTTCGGAGGATGAGAGCGGGAAAAGATGGTCAACATACCGCGGGCGTATGGCGGTTTACATGGAGCAAGCACACTATCGAGATCTTCAACTCAAAAAATCCCTGATGATCAAAGTTTGCCGTGCCCTGTGTGGTCCAAATGAAGACATGATTATGCTCGACGCTGACGCAATGATTCATGACCCGGCAAACAATGGCACTTGGATGACCGTCTTTACTTACGATCCGCGATCAAACAGTGTCCTACAGGACAACCAGTATGTACAAATTTGAGATAAAAAGCGATCATTGTGAGAGGTATTTTGGTATTGGGAATAGTGTCTCAGTTGAGCGCTTTAAATCTATGCCCGTGCAAAGCGAAATAGTCCTACCGCCAGCAATCAAACTTAATGAGCATACACTTTCCACACGCAAAATGAAGACTTTTGGATCAAGGTCTTTCATCGGTGTAGCGGGAATGTTCTTCAAGAAGGCAGGTTCATTGCAGCGAGTTGAGCAAATCTATGAATGAACCTTCAAAACCATACAAAGACGAAGAAGGCTATACTCTCTGCGACTATCCCAGCGACCCCGGCCAGCAGCACGCTCTTGGGTGGCAACCGCGAGAATTAGCGCGAGTTGAGCCTGCAGTTGTGGTGTCGATTTCGCCTGATGTCTGCTTGACGCCAGTTGGCAGTTCTGTAGTCCCGATTCCGTATTCAATCGTCGCCACGCCATCGGATGATTCCATGTCTTGCAAGTCTGTGAAGCTTGGCGGCAAACGGCTTTACAACTTCGGCACCCAGATTACCAAGTGTACCGGAGATCAACCGGGCTCTCATGGCGGTGTCAAATCGGGGACGGTCGGCGGAATTTGCAAGCCCAAAGGCAGCGCTCCATCCGTTCGGGTCGAGGGCAAGCCCGCGATTCGCAACCGAGACATTTTCTACATGAATAACGGAAATACCGTTGGAGAGATCATCTGCCAGAGAAGTACGGACCTGCACTGGACATGATGGATCTTATCAACGACCTGAAACTCTCGGCTTTGGCCTTTCGACAGATGAAGGCTGGAAGTGGTGAAATGATGGCCTGTGTGGTCGTCCGTGGCACGTTTCACATCATTCCGGGGCAAACTTTGGTCTGGGCCGAACAGCAGGAGCCCATTCAGTTTGAAGATGTCTATCAAGGAGATCCGCTGACAACCCCATTGATCCGTTGCAGTGATATCGTTCCTTTCAAACCAAAGGCCGATCTCACATTGCTAGCATGGGCCTCACGGCCAGCATCGCAATCAGACGCGACCTGGTTGTCAGGCTTGATATTCAACGGAAAACCACACGCATTCCGAGTTTGTGGCCGCAGGTATTGGGATTTCCGCCCTGCAATTCACGAGAATCAATCAGGCCACTGGCAATTGTCCGATGTCGAAAGCATACCCAATGTGATGCTGAGTTGGACCTTGGCATATGGTGGCAGCAAGCCATTGAAGGCAGGTCAGTCTACAGCTGATGTCGTTCCAGCCAACCCGATTGGCTGTGGTTATGTGGATTGGGATGCAAGCCCGAAAGATCAGAGAATTCTGGCTCCATCCATCTTGAGGGATGAAGAAAGTCATTTAGAGGCTTGTCATAATCTTGTTCCATACGGCTCCGCGCCCGTATCGCCGTGGTGGCTTTGGCGTCAGAAATATGCTGGGACATATGACAAGGCTTGGCTTGATGAGGTTCACCCTCGGTTGCCATTAGACTTTGACTACCATTTCTATCAGTGCGCTGCACCAGAAATGGTGTACGATAGTTATTTCAGGGGAGGGGAGACTGTTCGACTCATCAATGTCCATAGTCAGCATCATCAAATTGATTTCTTACTGCCTCAGTATCGGCCCATTGCTCAAATTAAGAGAAAGACCTCCGAGGTATTTACCGTCAGTTTAAACATGGACGGGTGCCACATCAATCTTCTGACTGAAAATCAGGCCGCAAAGGTTATCCTAACATGGAGGGCTTGGGTGCCCTTTCAGCCAGAAGTCAGCAGCATACGACTTGGCATGCAAGGTCTTGACACAATGATCCGTGAAGGTGTTGCTGCGCGTAGCGCGATACCGTTGCACGGTATGCCGAAGTGGCCAAGCTAGGGTCAGGACCCATTAATCGGCTTGAGGCTGCCCGGCCTGCGTGATTCAAGCTCCCAAACCGACGGGGGTGATGATGAGCAACCTTTACTGGCTGACTGACGAGCAGATGGAGCGGTTGAGACCGTTCTTTCCGAAGAGCCATGGCAAGCCGCGTGTGGATGATCGGCGCGTATTGAGCGGCATAATCTTCATCAATCGCAATGGCTTGCGTTGGTGCGACGCCCCGCGTGAGTATGGTCCGCCGAAGACGCTCTACAACCGTTGGAAGCGATGGGGTGACATGGGGGTCTTCGCGAGGATGATGGAGGGACTGGCCTCCGAGGGCACCGACCAGAAGACCATCATGATCGACGCGACCTATCTGAAGGCGCATCGCACGGCCTCGAGCCTGCGGGCAAAAAAGGGGGGCCCGACGACCAGCGCGGGCGCCTGATCGGGCGCACAAAGGGCGGGTTGAACACCAAGTTGCACGCCGTCACAGACGCCAAGGGGCGACCCCTGAAGTTCTTCATGACTGCGGGCCAGGTCAGTGACTACACCGGAGCCGCCGCCCTCCTGGGCAGTTTGCCTGCGGCCGAATGGATGCTCGCCGACCGGGGCTATGACGCCGACTGGTTCCGAGATGCGTTGAAAGACAAAGGGATACGCCCCTGCATCCCCGGTCGGAAGTCACGCGGCAAAGCTGTCCGCTACGACAAGCGG
>CALKAA010000482.1 GCA_937983495.1 uncultured Gemmobacter sp.
TGGCCTCGCGCGCCATCAGCTCGGGCCAGCGCGCCGCAATCTCGGCCACGCCCGCATCCTGCCGCCGCCGCACCCGCACCAGCGCCGCAAATCCCTCGATCATCGGCCAGCGATAGCTCGCCGCAACCTGCACCCGCTCCGCCGGCAGGAATTGCAGCCGCACGAATGTGTCGTCGGAAATAATCGCCGGAAACTGCGCCCAGCGCGCCCGCCCCGCCGCATTCACCGCAAACAGCCCATAGCCCGGTGCCACGCTTTGCGCGAAGGGCAGGCTTTGCCAGAACCGCGCATAGGCCCGCGTTACCCATGATTTTGCCGGCGGAATCATCGCCGTGCCGCTGGCATAGCGCGGCTCTGGCCCCGCCAAGGCCTCGGCCAGTTGCGCCATCAGCATGGGCGAAACGATCACATCCGCATCCAGATAGGCCCGCAGATCGCCCAGCGCCGCCGCATCGCCCGCATCCAGCGCCGCAGGCTTGCCGCCGTCACGCCGCTCGATCACCCGAAAGCCCCAGCCCGCCGCCTCGACGCGCGCCGCCATGCCCCGCGCCACATCCGCCGTGCGGTCACGGCAGCCATTGGCCACAACAATCGCCTCCGCGCCACCCGGCACCGGGCCAGACGCAAACAAGGCCGCAAGGCAGGGCCCGATATAGCCCTCCTCATTCGAGGCCGGAATGATCACGCTCAGCATTGCGCACAGCCCTTGGCAATCGCCTGCCAGCGCGGGTTGTCATCGCCCAGATGCCGCATTGCGCCCCAACTGCCCCATTTGCCGGGGGCGTAAACATCGACAAAGGCGTTGAAGGGCGCGTCAGTCAGCTTGGCCCAGCCCTGCATCACCTCGCCATAGAGCGCGGCAACCTCGGGCGAATAGCTCAGATGCTGCAAGAAGGCCCCCACCTCCGGGTCATCCAGCGCCTTGCCCATCCCCACCAGATGCGAGCCGCCCTCATACATCACCAGCTTGAGCCCCGCCTTCTGCGCCACCTCGGCCTGATAGGGCCAGAGCCGCGTCAGCAGGTCTTGCACCGTATCGTCGGGCAGGCCGGAATGGCGACCATCGCGCAATTCCTCCGCCGCGCGGGCGGTGGCCAGCGCCAGGGGCTGCACCGGATCGGCCTTGGCGCTTTCCGTCAGCCAATCCTTCACCAGCGGCAGCTTTTCATCAATCACCATCAGCCCAGCGAAATAGCCGGTGATCGCATAGGCATCGAAACTTTTGGACGGCGCGGGTTTGCCCTCCGCCATCACCAGCGGCGCGTTCAGGATCGTCTCCTCCAGCCCGGTATAGCCGGTCTGCGTGGCGATCACCCGCACCAGCCGCTCCGGCGGCAGCACCTCGGCCCAGATCGCCGCCACCTCGCTGGCGCGCAGGGCGTAGAACTGCGTCCAGGCACCCTCCTGCTGCCAGCGCAGCTTGCCCTGTTCCTCGGCCCAATGCGCCTGTTCGAACTGCCAGTTCCAAACCTCGTTCGAAAACTCCACCCAAGCCTTGCGCCCCGGCTCCAGCATCTCCTCCACGCTCTCGGCGTAAAGGCGCACCATCTGGTCATCGGCCAGATGCGGCAGGGTGAACCAGGGGTCGGCGTCCAGCTCATTGGCCAGCGCCACCATCACCTCCACCGGCACCCCGTTGCGCGCCCAAGTGTAATCCGAAGGTTTGGGGCTGTCTTCGAAACGTCCCAGTTTCGAATCGTTGGTTTGCATCCAGTCCATGAAACGGATGAGTTTCGTTCCGCGGATCCGGGCGAGCCAATCGGGGTTAAAGAGTACACCGGAGTCCAGTTCCGCCAGCCGGTCCGCCCGTACCACAGTGATGTTGCGGATCGGGTCGGCCAGATCGGTTTCTGTGATCGTCAGGATCACACCGCCCTCGCCCGGCGTGAAATCAAAACCGATCCCCCCGGCCTCAGGCCGCTGCGCCTGCGCGCGACCTTCAAGTTTCAGCGTGCCTTTGCCCTGCCACCGCAAGATATAGTGTCCGGCCACACCTGCCGTGTCTTCTGGCAGGTCAGTCAGCACCAGAGTTGCGATGCCGCTGACGCCCGGCGGAATGGCATTGGGCCAGCCGTCCTCGTCCAGCCAGCCATCGCGGGCCAGCGCCTCATGATCCATTCCGCCCCATTGATCCCCAATATGCCCTGTCCAAGGTCGGGCGGTTTTCATAATGTCTACAAAGGGTTGCTGAACAGACCAGTCATTCACGCCCGCCAGACCGAGCGCCAGATTGGGGTTTGTCACTCCGGTCAGCAAGGCTTGTGGCGCGGCAGGTTCAGGCGGTTTCGGCTGAGATTGCGCAGCCGGTGGCGTGGCCTCCCGCGCCTGCTGCGCCTGCACGGCCTCCCAGGCGATGCGCTGCATGGCTGCTGCCAACTCATTGGAAATACGCGCATCCCGGCTGGACCAGACACGCCCCAGCTTGGCAGGCAGGCCCTCGGGGCTTTCGCCGGTCAGCGCCGCTATATGGGTCATGGCAATCAGGTAAAACCCCTTGCCATTGGGGTGGATGTCATCGCCAAACAATTGGGAAATATCGGAAATTCCGGGCAGCTCCCCGACCTTGGCCGCCTTTGCCGCAAGGCGCATCGCCTGTCCCGCCGGGATAAGCCGCACTGGCACCGCCCCCTCAGGCCGCGCGGCATTGGCTTTGTCTGCAAGGCTTTCCCACAGAGGCAAATCGGCCTCGATCCGTACAGCCCAAGGCTGATCCGCACCGGGATCATCCGGCACGGCCTCGGCACTGCCGGATTTCAGGCTGTGCCAGGTTTCATAAATGAAAACCTGCGTCGCCGGGCTTTTCTCCCATGCCAAGCCGGCCCAACGCGCCACCTGCCCGGCGCTGTCATTCCACTGCACAGCGCTGGGCAGAGGGATTGCCTCGGTCAGGATCAGCGCCTCAACCGCACCGGCCTCCAGCCGCGCGCGACCATCCGCGCCCTGAGCTTCGGCTGACTTATCCCATTGATAAGAAAGAGGGGCACCATTGATGATCTGAGCCTCAACGGCAACCTCCTGCCCGCGCGCAGCCAAGCCGGCCTGCACCATCGGTGCCAGATCAGGGCCCACCAGACTGTGCCCGACGAACAGAATTTCAGCCAGGATCGAGAAGATCGACACGGTAACGCCCCTTACCCTTTCACGCCGGACGGAGCATAACCGGTCACCACCTGCCAGACCACCTCTTGCATGATCCGCGCAGCCTCGGGCGTGGGCACGGCGGCAGGCGTACCATCGGCGCGGTTGAGCTCATGCGGCAAACCAACCGGGCTTTCGCCGGTCAACACCGCAAAATGGGTCAGCGCCACCAGATAAAGCCCTGCATCCGAAAGGTGAATCGGATCAGGCGCACCATCGGCCCCCACCCCGAAAAGATCGCGGCGCGAGGTGAGACCAGGCAAATCGCCCGCCTCGATCCGCGCCACCACGGCCCCCATCACCTGCCCCGCCGGGATCACATGCACAGGAGCCACGCCTTCGGCAGCCAATGCGGGGCGCAGAACCTGCCCCTCCCACAGCGCTGGCAAATCATCGCGCAGCCGTGTTTCCCAACCCGCCGGATCATCCAGCCGGTGCCATGTCTCATAGAGATACACCCGCAAATCCGGTCGCCCGGCCCGAGCCAAACGCACCCAATCGGCCAGCGCTTTGGCGCTGTCATGATAGCGGATCGCGTCCTTCAGCTCGACCATTTCTGTCAGCACAAGCGCATCATAATCGCCTGAGGCCAGCGCCTCGCGCACCGG
>CALKAA010000483.1 GCA_937983495.1 uncultured Gemmobacter sp.
ACCCGCCCCTTGGCGCGCAGCGCGGCCAGCAGGCGGTCCACCCCGATAGACACGCCCGTTGCGGGCACCGCCTGTCCGGTGAAACGCTTCACCAGATCATCATAGCGTCCGCCCCCGGAAACAGACCCGAACTGACGCTTGCGGCCTTTTTCATCCAGGATTTCAAAGGTCAGCTCGGCCTCAAACACTGGCCCCGTATAATAGCCAAGCCCGCGCACCACGCCCGGGTCCACCACGATACGGTCGGCGCCATAGCCTTGCACATCCAGCAGTTCCGCCATGGTTTCAAGCTCTTGCACGCCTTCAAGGCCCATGACCGAAGCACCGACAAGCTCGCGCAGGCGCGCCGCCGTGGCCGTGCCCGTGTCACGCTTGGCGGCCATGAAGGCCATCACGACCTCGGCCTGTTCATCTGAGAGACCCGCGCCCTTGGTGAAGTCACCCGACTCGTCCTTTCGGCCCGCGCCCAGAAGCGCGCGCACGCCCGCATCGCCCAGACGGTCGATCTTGTCGATGGCGCGCAGCACGATACCGCGCTCGGCCTCAAAGCGAGTCGGGTCGCTCGGGTCCAGCACGCCCGCCACTTCCATCACGCCATTCAGCACTTTGCGGTTGTTGACCCGCACGATGTAATCGCCGCGCGGAATGCCAACCACCTCCAGCGCGTCGGACAGCATGGCGCAAATCTCAGCATCGGCGGCGACGGTGGGCGAGCCGACCGTATCAGCATCACATTGATAAAACTGACGAAAACGCCCCGGCCCCGGCTTTTCGTTGCGCCAGACCGGCCCCATGGCATAGCGGCGATAGGGCGAGGGCAGATCGTTGCGGAACTGCGCGGCGACGCGGGCCAAGGGGGCCGTTAGGTCATAGCGCAGGGCGAGCCATTGCTCGTCCTCATCCTGCCAGCCGAACACACCTTCATTCGGGCGGTCGACATCGGGCAGGAATTTGCCAAGCGCCTCGACGGTTTCCACCGCCGAAGTTTCCAGCGGATCAAAGCCGTAAGCATGGTAAACCCCGGCGATCTGGTCGAGCATCGCCTTGCGTTCGGTGACCTCGGCCCCGAAGTAATCACGAAACCCCTTGGGCGGTTCGGCCTTGGGGCGGCGGGCGGGTTTATCCTTGGACATGGGCGGCCTCGCTTGCAATCGGGTCTGCCTTAGCGGATGGACCCTTGCAGAACAAGTGGAGGCAGGCATGGAAGCGGTTCAGGCTCTGGAGGAAAAGCTGGCGCATCTGATGCGCGCAGTGGATGAGATGTCGGATGAAATGGCCCGGCAGGGGCGGGAGATCGACGTGCTGACCCGCCGCGTGGCCATGCTGTTGCAGCGCGAGGCGGAGCGTGAGGCCAGCGAGGGCGAGGGGCTGGGGGCGATTCCCTTGGCCGATCAGAAACCGCCGCATTGGTAAGCAGATCGCCGCCGCTTTGGGCGGGGCAGGGCAATAAAATTCCCTGCCGGGGGGAGCCCGCGCAAGGTTTCGCGTGTTGGGGATATGCTGCGCTGCAACAGGCGGGCAGATTCACGCTGACACCCGCTGTGGAGGCCCCGCCGATCTTGCAAAGCGTATCTGCACACCGATATAGCAACCGGGAAATGGGCCTCCTGTCGGATGCCCCGTAAGTATCGGATATTGAGCATGTCCTTCGGCCGTAAAGCCGCACATACCCTCTCGCGCCGGGCGCTGATTCTTTCAGCGGTTTCGGTGTCTGCCGTGGCCGCAAGCGGCCTGTTGGCTAATGGTGCCTTGGCACAGGACGCGGTGCCTGCGCCCGCCTCTGCTGCGCCGCAGCAATTCAGCTTCGACATGCTGACCCTGTCGATGCAGGACAAGGCCAAGCAACCCTATGTCGCGCCCGAGAAAATCAGCGGTTTCTTCGCCGGGCTGAAATATGACGATTACCGTCTGGTCAGCTTTGACCCCGAGCGTGCGCGCTGGCTGGAGGCTCCGAAGGCCGATGGTGGCCCGGTCAGCCAGTTTCAGTTGCATGCCTTCCCGATGGGGTGGCTGTTCGCTGAACCCGTGACAATGTTTGAGGTCAAGGATGGTCTGGCCACCGAGATGGGCTTTACCACCGACGATTTCCGCTTTCTGAACGAGCTGGCCGCCAAGGTGCCGCATGGCGAAAAGATGCCGGGCGTTGCCGGGTTCCGTCTGCATTACCCGCTGAACCGGCTGGATGTGATGGATGAGGTCGTGGCATTCCTTGGCGCGTCTTACTTCCGCGCACTTGGCATGGGATCGGCCTATGGTATTTCGGCGCGGGGCCTTGCGCTGAATACCGCGACCGATGTGGCCGAGGAGTTCCCGCGCTTTTCGTCGTTCTGGATCGAAAAACCGGCACCGGGTGCGCGCGAGATCGTGGTCTATGCCGCGCTGGAATCGCCCAGCGTCACCGGTGCCTATCGCTTTGTCATTCGCCCCGGCGAGGAAACCGAGATGGACGTGACCGCGCGTCTGTTCTTCCGCGCCGATGTGAAGCAATTGGGCATCGCGCCGCTGACCTCGATGTATCTGTTCTCGGAGCGCAACCGTCACCAGTTCGACGATTTCCGCCCGCAGGTGCATGACAGCGACGGGCTGCGCATCACCCGCACCAGTGGCGATCTGCTGTGGCGCCCGCTGAGCAACCCGCCGCGTCTGGCCGGGTCTTATCTGGCCGAGCAAAGCCCGCGGTCTTTTGGCCTGCATCAGCGCGACCGTATCTGGGAGCATTACCAGGACAGCGAAGCGCGTTACGAGCGCCGCCCCTCGCTGGAGGTGGAGCCGCTGGGCGATTGGGGCAAAGGGGCCGTGCGTCTGGTCGAGATCCCCTCGGATCTGGAAGTGAACGACAATATCGTGGCCTTCTGGGTGCCCGAGGGCGAGGTGAAGGCCGGGGATACGCGCGAATTCGCCTATCGGTTGCGTTGGGGTGATCTGCCGGTTGAAGAGCAGGTCGAGCTTGCCTATGTGCTGGAAACCCGTTCGGGCGTCGGTGGCGTCTCGGGCGTGGAAAGTGCAGATAACCTGCGCAAGTTCGTGATTGATTTCACCGGCGGACCGCTGAACCCGCTGCCCGCCGATGCCCCGGTTGAGGCGGTGGTGACCGTGCATGGCGGCGAGATCACATCGCAAAACCTGCACCGCGTCTGGGGCAGCGATACCTGGCGGCTGGCGATGGACATCAAGGCCGAGCCGGGCGCGACGGTCGAGATGGTCGCCCATGTCGCGGGCTTTGGCCGCAAACTTTCGGAAACCTGGCTCTATCAGTGGATCAACGCGTGATGATGAACATTGCCTCCCTTCCCGCCGCTGAGATCGAGGCGCGCGTTCAGGCCATTGGCACGCCTGTTGCCGCGCCGCTGGCCATGCCGCGTCAGGTGCTGGAATCGGTCGAGCCGCTGTCGCTGCGCCGCGTTCTGCGCGGCCTGCTGAGCGCGCTGCATATCGGGCCTGCGCCGCGTCAGGAGATGTAATTCATGACGCCCCATGCAACGCGCGGCTTGTCCGCGCGTGACCCGGCCGCGCGCAGGACAATCCTGTCGCGCGGCATTGCCATTCTGCTCAGCCTTTTGGCGGCCATTGGCGCGTTTTTCCTGTTCCTGCAATTCGGCTGGTCGGATGGGGTGGATGCGATCGACCTGCTGCGCGCGGTGCTGATTTTCATCAGCACCTGGTGGCTGGCCTGGGGCGCGGTGCAGGGGTTGATGGGGCTGACGACTGAGGCGCTGCCGCCCCGCGTGCAGTTGCAAGGCCCGCTGAGCGAGCGCACGGTGATTCTGGTGCCGGTCTATAACGAAGACCCGGTGACGACGTTTTCCCGTGTGGCGGCGATGGATGAAAGCCTTCAGGCGACGGGCCTTGGCCATCTGTTCCATTTCGCCATCCTGTCTGACAGCCGAAACGAGGCCATCGCCGCCAAGGAGCGTCTGTGGTTCTTGCGGTTGGTGCAGGATTGCAAGGCCGAGGGGCGGATGTTTTATCGCCGCCGCACCGACAACAAGGGCAAGAAGGCCGGCAATGTCGAGGATTTCATCATGAAATCCGGGGCGGCCTATGAGCTGGCGCTGATCCTGGATGCCGACAGCCTGCTGGAAGGGGCCACCATCGTCGAGATGGCCCGCCGGATGCAGGCCGAGCCGGATATTGGCCTGCTGCAAACCCTGCCGGTGGTGACCCGCGCCGAAACGCGCTTTGGCCGCGCGATGCAGTTTTCGGCCGCCTTCCACTCGCCGATCTTCGCGCGCGGGCTGGCGATGATGCAGGGCCGCTCCGGCCCGTTCTGGGGCCATAATGCCATCGTGCGGGTGCGGGCCTTTGCCGAAAGCTGTGGCCTGCCCGAGCTGCGCGGCAAGCCGCCTTTTGGTGGCCATATCATGAGCCATGATTACGTTGAGGCAGCGCTGCTGGCCCGCGCAGGCTGGCGCGTGCGGCTGGACGATGATTTGCAGGGCAGTTTCGAGGAAGGCCCGGAAAATCTGGTCGATCATGCCAAGCGTGACCGCCGTTGGTGTCAGGGCAACTTGCAACACGCGCGACTGCTGCTGGCACCCGGTCTGCTGCCCTGGAGCCGCTTCGTGTTCTTTCAGGGCATCATGGCCTATATCTCGCCGCTGTTCTGGATCGGCTTCATGCTGGCCTCGGTGGCGGCCCCTTTCTTCGCGCCTCCGCCCGATTACTTCCCTGAACCCTATTGGCCCTTTCCGATCTTCCCGCAGGCCGAGACTTCCAAGGCTATCGGTCTGGCGATCGGGGTCTTTGGCCTGCTGATGCTGCCGAAATTCGCCGTGGCGCTGCATGCGACCATGAGCGGACGGGCGAAAACCTTTGGCGGCGCGCTGCGGGCCTTTGGCTCCATGCTGGCAGAGCTGTTGTTCTCCTCGATCTCGGCACCAGTGCTGCTGTGCTATCAGACGCGCAGCGTGTTTCAGGTGATCCTCGGGCGCGATGGCGGCTGGCCCACCAACAATCGCGGCGATGCCCGGCTGACTGTGGCCGAGGCCTGGGCGGCAAGTCATTGGGTGGTCTGGACCGGTGCCGTAAGCCTTGCGGCAACATGGTATCTGGCACCCTGGCTGGTGGTCTGGATGCTGCCCGTGCTGGTGCCGATGATGCTGGCCCCGCTGATCATCAGCTGGTCTTCGCGCAAGGCGCGGGGCGGGTTGTTCCTGACGCCGACCGATCTGGAGGAGGCCCCGGTGATGCGCCGTCAGCGCGAGATCCTTGGCCAATGGGAGGGCGAGATGAACGCCATGGTGGACGCGCCAGCCAGCTTGGGGGCAGCGCATGTCGGGGCCTAAGATTCCGGGCCTTGAAGGCGCGCGTTCGGTGCGTGATCTGCGGCTGGATGTGCTGCGCGGTCTAGCTTTGATCTCGATCTTCATCAACCACACGCCCGGCACGATCTACGAGAATATCACCACCCGCAATTTCGGCTTTTCCGATGCGGCAGAGGGCTTTGTGCTGATGTCGGGCATTGCCGCCGGGCTGGCCTATGGCAAGTTCTTTGCGGGCCCTGGCCCCTATTGGCCCGGTGTGGGCAAGATGTGGCGGCGGGTCTGGGCGCTCTATCAGGTGCATATCGTTACCACGGTGATTGCCATCGCGCTCTCGGCGGGGTTTGCCTATTGGGGCGGGTATTTCCCGCTGATGCAGCGCAATGCGGTGACGGCGCTGCACAAGTTTCCGCTGCAAGCGCTGGTCGGCATCCCGCTGCTGAGCCATCAGCTTGGCTATGCCAATATCCTGCCGCTTTATGCCGCGCTGCTGTTTGCCGGGCCGGTGATGCTGTGGTGCGCGCATCGGGCACCGCGGCTGTTACTGGTGGTCTCGGTGCTGGTTTACGGCGTGGCGGCGCAATGGTGGATCAATATTCCCAGCTTTCCCAACAAGGGCGGCTGGTTCTTCAACCCGCTGACATGGCAGCTTTTGTTCATCATTGGCCTTCTGACCGGCCTTGCCATCAAGCGAGGCGAACGACTGGTCCCAGTGAGGCGCTGGCTGGTGGCGGTTTGTCTGGCGTTCATGCTGGTCTCGGCGCTTGTTGCGTTGAACCTTCCGGTGGCTGGCAAGCATTCGCAGGAATGGTTCGGCCGGGGTATGTGGCATGTGCAGGAGGCGCTGCATACGCCCTGGTTCGTGCTGGGCTTTGACAAGACCTATCTGACGATGCCGCGCCTGCTGCATGTGCTGGCGTTGGCCTATGTGCTGTCCTGCTGGCCTTGGCTGCGCCGGGCCTGTGCCAGCCGTTTTGCGGCACCCTTTGCCCTTCTGGGGCGCAATGGGTTGGCGGTGTTCGGGCTTGGAGTGGTGCTGTGCTATACCTGCAATGGCATCAAGGCGATCTCGCCGCCCAGTTTTGCCCTGGATACTGCGTTGATCGGTGGCGGCATCGCGCTGATGCTGGCTTTTGCGTGGTCCAAAGAGGCGTGGCGTCGGGCCGAAGCGCGGGCCGAGGGCCGCCCCGTCGCGCGACCTGAGTGAGCGCTTGTCGGGGCGGAGTGATCCGCCCCCTGTTTTCCAGCGTATGCAAGCTGAAACAGCAATTCGATTGACCAATTGGTTCATTTCTGGCATTGCTGTGAATGAACGTTCACTCCGCACAACCATCGGGTGCATAGATGGCCTTCTGTCTCGCCCACACTGGCGTGCCGCCTGATCCACGGGAAGTGCGCGAAACTGAAATCCTGCAAAGTATCCGCACCACCTTTGCCGAAAAGGGGTTTGATGGAGCTTCAATGCAGGAGCTGGCTCGCGCGGCGGGCATGAGTGTCGGCAATTTCTACCGTTACTTCCCGTCCAAGGCCGCCATGGTCGAGGCGATGATCCGCCGCGATATTGCCGATGTCGAAGCCAAGTTTGCCGAAGTGCTGGGTGCGCCCGATCCGCTGGCCGCGCTGCGGCAGGCCTTGCATGAGCGGGTGGCAGAGGAATGTGACGGCTGCGTGGATGGCCCGCTTTGGGCCGAGATCAACGCTGTGGCGGCCCGCAAGTCCGAAATTGCCGAAGTGGTGCGCCTGAAAGAGGCCGAGGTGACGGCCTTTCTGACCCGCGCCTTCAGCCATATCACCCGGCTGCCTTTGCCCGAGGCCGAAGCGCGTTTCGGCCATCATGCCAGTCTGCTCGTGATGATGGTCAAGGCCACCGCGATGCAGGGGCGTCTGGACGCCTCGCGCCCCGATCGTGAGGGGCTGCTACATCTTATTCTTCGTATCATCGACGTGATCCTCTCTGAGGTCGCGTCTGCCCGGGCTGAAAGGTAGAGCCATGCGTATTTTGACCGTTTTGTTGATCTCTGCCATGCCTCTGTCGGTGCTGCCTGCCTTTGCGCAAACTGCCGAGAGCGGGGCAGATGCGGCTTCTGCCGAGCGTCAGTCTGCGGCACCGGCCATTTCAGTGTCGGAGGTTGCGGTGCGCCATCTGCGTGACCGGGTGATCGCGGGCGGGTTGGTCGGTGCCGTGGAGGAGGTGCTGGTGCAGCCGTTGGTCGAGGGCCAGCCCATCGAGACACTGGAGGCTGAGGTCGGCGATTTCGTCGAGGCCGGGCAGGTGTTGGCCACGCTCTCCACCTCGACGCTGGAGCTGAGCCGCAGCCAGTTGAAGGCCGCTCTGGCCGCTGCCCGCGCTTCGGTCG
>CALKAA010000484.1 GCA_937983495.1 uncultured Gemmobacter sp.
ATGGTCTTGCCCCCAGAAGCAAGCCCCATCATCTAGTATGTAGAACGGCACGCCGAAGGCCCCCCGGCTCACCGCCTCCTCCAGATTGACGCCATAGGTTTCCGCAGCCGACAGCATGCCGCGCTGCGCCAGCCTGGGGTCGAACCCGGCCGCCGCCAGGCAATCGGCAATCACCTCATCCTCGGCAATATCGCGGTTTTCGGCCCAGCAGGCCCGCGCCAACCCATGCACCAGCGCGCCCATATCCCCGCCCCCCGCCGCCTGCGCCGAGATGATCGCATAGGCCGAAGGTGCTGGATTCACAGGCCAAAATGCCGGTTGCAGGTTCAGCTCCAACCCCAGCTTGCGCGATTGCCGCGCCAGTTCCTGCAAGCGATAGGCCTTGCGGCTGGCATGGCGCTCCGCCAGCACCTGCCCGCCCGTCCGCGCAAACAGTTGGGTCGGGTCAACCGGCTTGTAGCTGATCGAGGCCCCTGCCTCAGCCGCCACCGCCTCCAGCCGCTGCCCCGCCAGATAGACAAAGGGCGACACCGTCGAGAAAAAATAGTCAATATGCGCCATCCGACGCCCTCCCCTGCTTTGCGCGGTTTGCGGAGACCCTAGTCGGGTGGTAAGCGGTGTCAACGCCTGACCGGGCGTTGCGAATCCACGCGAATCCACGGCCCCACGGATCACAGGACGACAGACATGGCTGCCATGACCGAACCGAAACTCATCGCCGGCAATGCGAACCGCAGCCTTGCCAACAACATCGCACGGCGCATGTCGATGCATCGCGGCATGCAGGTCGGACTCGTCGACGCCCGCGTCGAGCGCTTCAATGATGGCGAAATCTTCGTCGAAGTGTTCGAGAATGTCCGCGGCGAGGATATGTATATCGTGCAGCCGACCTCGCGCCCGGCCAATGATAACCTCATGGAATTGCTGATCATTGCCGACGCGCTGCGCCGGTCGAGTGCGGATCGCATCACCGCCGTGATCCCCTATTTCGGCTATGCCCGCCAGGATCGCCGCGCCAAGGCCCGCACCCCGATCAGCGCCAAGCTGGTGGCCAATCTGCTGACCGAGGCGGGCATTGACCGCATCCTGACGCTCGATCTGCACGCCGCGCAGATTCAGGGCTTTTTCGATATTCCGGTCGACAACCTCTATGCCAGCCCGATCTTCAGCCTGGATATTGAACATCATTTCAAAGGCCAGATGGACGATCTGATGGTGGTTTCGCCCGATGTCGGTGGCGTCGCCCGGGCCCGCGACATCGCCAAGCGGATCAGTGCACCGCTGTCGATCGTGGACAAGCGCCGCGAGAAAGCCGGCGAAGTCGCAGGCATGACGGTGATCGGCGATGTGCGCGGCAAGAAATGCATCATCGTGGACGATATCTGTGACACCGCAGGCACGCTCTGCAAGGCCGCCGAAACGCTGATCGAGGCCGGCGCGACCGAGGTGCATAGCTATATCACCCATGGCGTGCTGTCCGGCCCGGCAGTGGAGCGGGTGCAGAACTCGGTCATGAAATCACTGGTGATCACCGATTCCATCGAACCGACCGAAGCGGTGAAGGCCTGCCCGAATATCCGCATCGTGCCGACCGCCCCGATGTTTGCCCAGGCCATCCTGAACACCTGGCACGGCACATCCGTGTCGTCGCTGTTCGAAACCGATACGCTGGTGCCGATTTACGAAGGCATCTATCAGCGCAGCTAAGTGACTGATTTTTGAAAAAAATCAGAGGCCGCCCTTGGGCGGCCTTTTTCCTGCCTGCGAATTTTCTGCGAAAATTCGGATCAATACAGCTGCCAGTCGTCCTCACTGCGCACCGATCCAATCGCCGTCCAATCCGCGCGGATACGCGCCACACGGGTATCGCCCCAGGTGCGGAACACGATGTGAAAACCGCGCTCGGTGATGGCATCGGCGGTGATATCGGCGCGGGAGTTGTGCTTGTGGTCCATGTCCCACATCGAGATGCCGACCATGACGACCGGCGGGTCGAGGAATTCCTCCTTGAACGTCACGATGAACCGGCTTTCGCGCGGTCCCTGGCCCGTCCACATGGCACCACCATCGGCAAAGTCGGTGAACAGCACACGGCTGCCCTGAACAATCCCGAAAGAGCTGGTATTGATCCGCTTCATGCGCCCTCTGTCCCGCGCCTGACTACTGGCCGACAATCGCCTGAAATTCAGGCAAAAATGGGGAAACCGCAATAGCAAAGGCCCCGATTTCACGGGGCCTCGGCTTCATCTTTTCAGGGCGTCAATGCGCAGCGTGGTTGCGCAGCGCCAGAATGTCCTGCACGGTCTTTTCGGCGGCATCCTTCATGTCTGCCGGGGCGAGGGCGGCCAGATCGCGGGCCTCCTGCACCATGGCATCCAGAATGCTGCCGGAGAGATCGTCCACAGGAATGGCACGCTCGGCCAGAACGGTGACGCCCGAAGCCGTGATTTCGGCAAAACCACCGGTCACCGCGAAGGCCTGCGTCCCTTGCGCGGAAACCGCTTTCAGGATGCCGGGGCGCAGGGTGGTGATGGTGGCCGCATGGCCTTCCATCGCCGTCATGTCGCCGTCGGCCCCCGGGATCTGCACCTCGGTGGCCTGAACGGAAGCGAGCTTCCGTTCGGGCGACACCAGGTCGAATTGCAGGGTGTTGGCCATTTATGCCCCCTTACGCCGCAGCTGCGGAGAGTTTGGCAGCCTTGGCTTTCACTTCTTCGATGTCGCCGACCATGTAGAAGGCGGCTTCCGGCAGGTGGTCATATTCGCCAGCCACCACAGCCTTGAACGAGGCGATGGTTTTTTCCAGCGGAACCTGCACACCGTCCGAGCCGGTGAACACTTTTGCCACGTCGAAGGGCTGCGACAGGAAACGCTCGATCTTGCGGGCGCGGGCCACGGCCAGTTTGTCGTCTTCCGACAGTTCGTCCATCCCGAGGATGGCGATGATGTCTTGCAGCGACTTGTAGCGTTGCAGCACTTTCTGCACGTCGGTGGCGACCTTGTAATGCTCTTCGCCGATGATCAGCGGGTCGAGCAGACGCGAGGTCGAGCCGAGCGGGTCCACAGCCGGGTAGATGCCTTTTTCCGAGATCGCACGGTCCAGAACGGTCGTGGCGTCAAGGTGGGCAAACGAGGTTGCGGGTGCCGGGTCGGTGAGGTCGTCGGCCGGAACGTAAACGGCTTGCACCGAGGTGATCGAGCCGTTCTTGGTCGAGGTGATGCGTTCCTGCATCGCGCCCATGTCGGTGGCCAGCGTCGGCTGGTAGCCCACGGCCGAAGGGATACGG
>CALKAA010000485.1 GCA_937983495.1 uncultured Gemmobacter sp.
GCTCGTGGCTGACCGCCGCCGACATCTCGCCCAAGGCCGCCAGTTTCGACGATTGTGCCAGCGTCAGCTCTGCCACCTCGAGGTTCTTCTGCACCTTCTCGCGCTCGGCGATCTCGCGTTGCAGCCGGGCGTTCAGCATCCGCAATTCGGCGCTTTCGCGTTGCAGGCTGACCGATTGCGACCAGGCCCGGCGCGACAGCATGTAGAAAGTCACCGCCAGCAGGATGGCAAAGCCCATGATCTCCAGCGCCAGAACGCCATTCACCCGCTCGCGCACCGAATCATAGGCGGTGAAAGTGATCATCCGCCAGCCGCGAAAGGCCACGCGGGTTTCGGTCTTCATCACTGCCTCGCCCGAGACATAGGCATCCGGCGGGGCCTGCGCCCAATCCGCCGCGCCTTGCAGCGCCCGGCGAATGGCCGAGGGGGCATCACGCGCCTGCAAGGCCTCATCCAACGCCAGCCCGCGCCAGCGCGGCTCGGTTGCCAGCAAGACCTTGCCCTCGCTGTCGGTGACCAGAACGGCATCCTGAAGCCCGGCCCAGGCGCGTTCGTATTTCACCAGATCGACGGCGACGACAATAACCCCCACCACCTGATTTTCCACGCGCAGGGCGCGGGAATAGGTGAAGTCAAAGCCAAAGGCTTGCCGGGGCGCGACCGAGAAAATCGTGTCATTCACCCGCTGCGCTTCCACGAATTGTGGGGTGGCGCGAAAATTCTCGCCGATCTGGTGGCGGTTCGTGGCCCCCACCACCCGGCCCTCACGGTCCAGAAGCAAGATCGACGCGGCACCGATTTCTTGCTGAAACGAGATCAGCCGCGCCGAAGTGCGGGAATATTCCTTGCGCTCCAACGCGCCGATCAGCTCGGGGTCGCGCGCCAGCAGCAGTGGCACCACCGAATTGCGCTGTAATTCGGAAATCATGTTGCCGGAATACAGCGCCAGACGCAGCTCGGCCCGGTTGCGCGTCACCTCGGTAAACCGCTCGGACAGCCAGCGGTTGGTGCCCAGCACCACCGCCACGGCCAACACGATCAGCAAGGCCACGACCAGCTTGACGCGCCAGGTGATGCCCGGCTCGTCCGGTTCAGTGTCAGAAAGGGATGCGGGTTGCGCCATGATCCTAGCTTAGGCCGCCCTTGGGGGCAGCCTCAAGGGGCGAACGCCTCAGGCCAGCGCCATCTTGCCGATCAGGCTGGCGAACAAGGTGGCCCCATCGGCCCCGCCATGGGTCTGATCCACCACCCGCTCGGGATGCGGCATCATCCCCAGCACGCGGCGGTTTTCCGACAGCACACCCGCGATATCGGCCATCGAACCGTTGAGATTGGCCGCATAGCGGAAGGCCACCCGATCATCGCCTTGCAGACGCGCCAGTGTTTCGGCGTCAACGGTGTAATTGCCGTCATGATGCGCCACCGGAACGGCGATGCGCTGGCCCTTCTGATACCCCGAGGTGTAATCGGAAGCGGTCGTTGCCACCTCCAGCTCCACCACCTTGCAGATGAACTTGAGGCCCGCATTGCGCATCAGGGCCCCCGGCAGCAGGCGCATTTCGGTCAACACCTGAAAGCCGTTACAAATGCCCAGCACATAGCCGCCCCGGTCGGCATGGGCCTTCACCGCCGCCGCGATCGGAGATTGCGCGGCAATGGCCCCGCAGCGCAGGTAATCACCAAACGAGAAGCCGCCGGGCACACCGACCACATCCACGCCCGCAGGCAATGCGCTGTCCTTGTGCCAGACACGCACAACCTCGGCCCCCGCACGCTCGAAGGCCACCGCCAGATCGCGGTCGCAATTGGAGCCGGGAAAGGTGATGACGGCAGCTTTCATCGGGGGCACCTCATGGTTCTCGGGCATAGTCTTGGGATTGCCTGCCTCCTAGCGTAAAGGCGGCCACCCTGCCAGTGCTAAATCCGGTGTCGCAGCACTTGGGGTCAAGGGCAGATGGATATTTTGAACGACAAAAGCCGCCGGGCGCACCCGGCGGCTTTATGCTTGCCAGATGGCGAGCTCAGACCATCTCGACCGAATATTTCTCGATCACGGTATTGGCCAGCAGCTTTTCGCACATCGCCTTCACCTCGGTTTCGGCCGCAGCGCGGTCGGTGGCGGCCAGATCAAGCTCGATCACCTTGCCCTGACGCACGGCCTCCACCCCTTCAAAGCCCAGCGTGCCAAGCGCGCGGCGCACGGCCTCGCCCTGCACATCCAGCACTCCGGTTTTCAGCATCACGGTCACACGCGCTTTCATGGGGCAGCCCTCTCAGTTGATCAGCGTCGGCTTGGGGGTATGGGTGACATTGGACGGCAGCACGCCAAGGCGCCGCGCCAGTTCAGTATAGACATCGGCCAGCGGGCCGGGTTCGCGCACCTGCCCCTCGCGGTCGGGGGTATCGAGGCCGCGCGTGTCCCACAGGCGGCAGCTGTCGGGGCTGATCTCATCGGCCACGATCAGGCGCATGAAATCGCCCTCCCAGATCCGGCCGACTTCCAGCCGGAAATCCATCAGCCGCACGCCCACGCCCAGCATGACGCCCGACAGGAAATCATTCACCCGCAGCGCCAGCGCCACCATGTCATCAAGGTCTTGCTGGTTGGCCCAACCAAAGGCGATGATATGTTCCTCGGAGACCAGCGGATTGCCCAGCTTTTCGTCTTTATAGTAATATTCGACGATCGGGCGCGGCAGGCCCATGCCCTCGGGGATACCAAGGCGGCGCGACAGATCGCCTGCGGCATAGTTGCGCACCACCACTTCCAGCGGCAGGATTTCCGCCATGCGCACCAGTTGCTCGCGCATGTTCAGGCGGCGGATGAAATGCGTGGGCACGCCAATGGCATTGAGACCGGCCATGAAGAACTCGCTCAGCCGGTTGTTCAGCACCCCCCGGCCTTCCAGCGCGCCCTGCGGCGGGGCATCAGCCTGATCGCCCGCAGGGGCGGCATCATCCTTGAAGTACTGGATCAGGGTGCCCGGCTCCGGCCCTTCGTAAAGGATCTTCGCGCTGCCCTCGTAAACCTTCTTGCGGCGTGCCATGTACTTTCCCGAATCGCGACAGGGACGGCGGCGGCTTTGCGCGCCCGTCCTTTGCTGCGCCTATAGTGCAGCCCCTGCCCGGCTGCAAGGTTCACGCCCGCGATGCAGGTTTTGCGCGCCCCCTGTCCTTGCGGGCGCCCTGTCTTTGCGCGCATTCTGTGGCGCTTGCACCCTTGCGATACGGCCCCTGCGCGGGCATATGGAGGGGGAGACATATTCACCTTTCAGGGGGCCTGACCATGACCACCTTCAATGACCGCGAAAATGCGTTTGAAAACAAGTTCGCCCATGACGCCGAGATGCAATTCAAGGCCGATGCCCGCCGCAACAAGCTGGTCGGCCTCTGGGCTGCGGATTTGCTGGGAAAATCGGGCGATGAGGCGAATGATTACGCCCTCACTGTGGTGATGGCCGATCTGGAAGAAGCCGGGATCGAGGATGTGGTGCGCAAGGTTGCCGCCGATCTGGCAGGCAAGGCTTCGGCCGATGAAATCCGCGCCAAGATGGCCGAACTGCTGCCGGTCGCCAAGGCACAGTTGATGTCGGAACTCTGATCTGCGCCATCTGCCGCAGATATTCACGGGTCGCTCCGCCAGGAGCGGCCTTTTTTCTTGCCGCCGCTCGGCGGCGCTTCGCGGCTGTTCTTTGGTGACGTTGACAACAGCCCAAGAGAAGCCTGAACTGCCTGTCGCGTCATGGCACCAATGGGCAAGGGCTGGCCGTTTCATCGCCTGCCCGCGACCTCAGACCGGATAGGCGATTGCAGCGCGGCGCATGCCATGGCACAGGTGTGCATCCGATTTCCCCCCGTGAGGACATGCGATGACCGACGCGCTTTCCAGATTGCTTGCCACCCGTGACTGGCTGATGGCCGATGGTGCCACTGGCACCAACCTGTTCAACATGGGTCTCGAATCGGGCGAACCGCCGGAATTCTGGAATACCGAAAAGCCTGACAACATCCGCAAACTCTATCGCGGTGCGGTCGAGGCGGGGTCGGACATCTTTCTGACCAACACCTTCGGCGGCAATGCCGCGCGGCTGAAACTGCACAATGCGCAAGGCCGCGTGCATGAGTTGAACCGCGTGGGTGCCGCCCTCGGGCGCGAAATCGCCGATGCCTCTGGCCGTGACGTTGTGGTCGCTGGCTCTGTCGGCCCGACCGGCGAGATCATGGCACCGATGGGATCGCTGACACATGAGCTGGCGGTGGAAATGTTCCACGAACAGGCCGAGGGCCTGAAAGCCGGGGGCGCAGATGTCCTCTGGGTGGAAACCATCTCTGCCCCCGAGGAATATCGCGCCGCCGCCGAGGCCGCCGCGCTTGCCGGCATGCCCTGGTGCGGCACCATGAGCTTTGACACTGCCGGGCGCACCATGATGGGCCTGACCTCCTCTGACCTCGCCGCACTGGTCGAAAAACTGCCGAACCCGCCGCTGGCCTTCGGGGCGAATTGCGGTGTGGGGGCCTCGGATCTGATGCGCACTGTGCTGGGCTTCTTTGGCCAGGGCACCGAGCGCCCGGTGATCGCCAAGGGCAATGCCGGGATTCCGCGCTATCAGGATGGCGCGATCCATTACGATGGCACCCCCGAACTTATGGCGGAATATGCCGTGCTGGCGCGCGACGCCGGGGTGAAGATCATCGGCGGCTGCTGCGGCACCATGCCCGAGCATCTGAAGGCGATGCGCACCGCGCTGGAAAACACCCCGCGCGGCCCGCGCCCCACGCTGGAAGACATCGTGGGCAAGCTGGGTGCCTTCTCCTCGGCCAGCGATGGCACCGGTGCCGGGTGCGGCCATGATCACGGGGCCCCGCGCCGCGAACGTCGCCGCACGCGGTAAGAAACAAGGAAACTGGATATTTGGGCCAAGGTAAAATGGGGGCCCCGCGCGCCCGTCTTTCACCTTGGGTCAAATATCCAAATCCTGCCCTGCCCGTGGCGCTGCCGCCCTAGAACAGCGTGAGTTGATCGCCCGGCGCGGGCGGTTTGCAGAACAGATCGCAGCGCAGCGGCGGTTGCGGCACAGTCAGACCCAGCCGGGTGCAGGCCTTGCTGAACCGCTGCGCGATCAGCTCGGACCACAGCCCCTCGCCCCGCATCCGCCGCCCCCAATCGGCGGCATAGTCCTTGCCGCCATGCAGTTCGCGGATGCGCGCCATCACCTTGGCGGCGCGGCCCGGCGCATGGGTCGCCAGCCAGTCCTGCATCAAGGGTGAGACCTCGCGCGGCAGGCGCAACATGATCCAACTCGCGGCCTGCGCGCCCGCCTGCGCAGCAGCCTCCAGGATCGGCTCCAGTTCATGATCGGTCAGGCCGGGAGATCGGAAGAGCACACGTCTGAACTCCA
>CALKAA010000486.1 GCA_937983495.1 uncultured Gemmobacter sp.
CATTGGCCTGCCGCATCTGAGCATCGCCGATGCTGCCGACCGGCTGGGGGCCGAGATGATCCTGATGGGGCGCCATCGGCAAGAGGTGCTGGGCGAGGTCTTTGTGGGCACCACATTGGAGCGGGTGATCCGGCAGGCGGATCGCCCGGTGCTGGTCTGCCACGATCCGCAGGCGCGGCCCTGGCGCGAGGTGATCCTGGCCACCGACCTGTCGCCCGCTTCGCTGGAGGCGGCGAAGTGGTTTGCGAAATCCGGGGTGTCCGGGGCGGCTCATGTCATTCTGGCACATGCTTTTATTCCTTTGGGACAAGGGCTTGCAACGCATTGTGAATGTGGAGGCCCCGCGCGGGAAACGCGTGAGGAGGCCCAGCAGTTACAGCATTTTGCCGAGGCCGCAGGGCTGGCTGGCGCTGAGTGTGTCCTGCTGCCCGGCTCTCCCGCGACGGCGCTTGCCGGGCTGGTGGCAACGCGGGGGCCCGATCTGCTGGTGATGGGCACGCGCGGGCCGTCTGGTCTCAAACGCGGCATGATCGGCTCGGTTGCGCAGGCACTGCTGCGCAGCGCACGGCTGGACATGCTGGCCATTCCGCCGGTGGAATGCGCCGCGCGCTCTGTCGCAGGCTTGCCCGCCCCCGCCACCTCGTCTAATCAGGGAAACGGACCGACCGGGGCCGCATGACCCCGCCCGGAACAGAATTGTGCCGGAACAGGATGGGGCAGCGGGCATGCGGATATTGATCACCAATGATGATGGCATCAATGCCCCCGGTCTGGCGGTGCTGGCCGAGATTGCCGCCGAGATTGCCGGGCCGGGCGGTGAGGTCTGGACCGTGGCCCCCGCCTTCGAGCAATCGGGGGTCGGGCATTGCATCAGCTATTCCCGCCCGATGATGATTGCCCGGCTGGAGCCGCGCCGTTTTGCCGCCGAGGGCAGCCCGGCGGATTGCGTTCTGGCCGGTATTTATGACGTTCTGGAGGGGGCGAAACCAGATCTTGTGTTGTCGGGCGTCAATCGCGGCAATAACGCCGCCGAGAATACGCTGTATTCCGGCACCATTGGCGGCGCGATGGAGGCCGCCTTGCAGGGCATCCCGGCCATTGCGCTATCGCAATATATGGGGCCAGCCACCGCCGATCTGGAGGACACGTTCGAGGCTGCGCGGGCGCATGGGGTGGCGGTGGTGCGGGCCTTGCTGGATCATGCACCATGGGAGGCAGGCGCCGATTACCGCTTGTTCTACAACGTGAATTTCCCGCCCGTCGCCGCTGCCGATGTGAAGGGGATGAAGGCCGCGCCGCAGGGCTTTCGCCGTGACACCGCCTTTTCGGCGGAACCGCAGATCTCGCCCTCCGGGCGGCGTTTCCTGTGGATCAAGGGCGGGCCGCAGCATCGCCCCACCACACCGGGCACGGATGCGGCGGTGAACCTGGAGGGCTGGATTTCCGTCACGCCCATGCGCGCCGATCTGACGGCGCATGACCGGCTGGCGGAGCTTGCGAAAACGGTAACCGCCTATACCGTTTCGGCCCCTTTGCGGGGAGAACCTGTAACGGCATGTACAGCTGAGGGTGACGCATGAGCGAGGCCCCCGGCGGTGACGATCCGAGTGGCGATCTGGCCGAACGCAAGATGCGCTTTCTGTTCGCGCTGCGCTCGCGCGGGGTGACCGACGCGCGGGTCTTGACCGCGATGGAGCGGGTGGACCGCGGCTTGTTCGTGAAGGGTCTGTTTGCCGACCGCGCTTATGAGGACATGCCGTTGCCGATCTCCTGCGGGCAGACGATCAGCCAGCCCTCGGTGGTGGGGCTGATGACTCAGGCGCTGAATGTGCAGCCGCGCGATGTGGTGCTGGAGGTCGGCACGGGGTCGGGCTATCAGGCGGCGATCCTGGCGCATCTGGCACGGCGGGTCTACACGATTGACCGCCACCGCCGGCTGGTGCGCGAGGCGGTGGAGCTGTTTCAGGGTCTTGATCTGGTGAACATCACGGCAGTGGCGCGGGATGGCAGTTTCGGTTGGCCCGAGCAGGCCCCGTTTGACCGCATCATCGTGACGGCGGCGGCGGAAGACCCGCCGGGGCCCCTGATGGCGCAGTTGAAGCCGGGCGGCGTGATGGTGGTGCCGGTGGGCCAGAGCGATGCGGTGCAAAGCCTGATCAAGGTGACGCGCAGCACCACGGGATTCGATTACGAGGAACTGCGCCCGGTGCGCTTTGTGCCGCTGGTCGAGGGGATCGCGGCGGATTGAAGCGGGGGCACAGTCGGGCGGATTAGGAAACGCACCGCGTTTCCCCGGTCGCAGTGCCCCATCGGCATCAAGGCCATTTCAGCAGTTGACCGAGAGGCCAGCGCCCGCCCGGCGGATGTGAAGCACCCGCCGCCCGGAGGGCGGGTGCTGGCCGGTGGCATCGTGCCACCGGCCCGATGTTGAAACGGCACCGCATGACCTCGGCAATGGCCTCGGCCAAGGGCAAAGGGGCCTCGGCCAGATGCCACAAGTCACGCGACCGGCGTCCAGATCACATGGTCGATGCTGGGGGCATGGGTGGCGAGCATCACGAGGCGGTCAAAGCCAAGGGCGATGCCGCTGGCGGGCGGCATGAGGGCGAGGGCGGCGAGGAAATCCTCGTCCAGCGGGTAGCGGTGGCCGTAGACGCGTTCCTTCTCGTCCATCTCGGCTTCAAAACGGCGGCGTTGCTCGGCGGGATCGGTCAGCTCGCCAAAGCCATTGGCGAGTTCGACCCCGCAGGCGTAAAGCTCGAACCGCTCGGCCACGCGGGGATCATCAGGGCAGCGGCGCGCCAGCGCGGCCTCGGCGGCGGGGTAACGGTCGAGGATGGTGGGGCGGCCATGGCCCAGATGCGGTTCGACCTTTTCCACCAGCACGCGGGACAGCATGTCGGACCAGGTATCATCTGGCGCAAAGCGCAGACCTTGCGCGGTCATCTGTGACGCGAGGGTGCCCGCATCGGGCGTGCCATCGGGCGCGAGGGTCGCCAGAAGGTCGATCCCGGCATAGCGGCTGAAGGCCTCGGCCACGGAGAGCCGATCGGGCGTGGCGAAGGGATCACAGGTGGCGTCGCGCCAGCGCAGCGTGGTGGTGCCCGCCTGCCGCGCCGCGAGGGCGAGGAAATCGGCGCAATCCTGCATCAGCACGCTGTAATCCTCGGCCACGCGATACCATTCCAGCATGGTGAATTCGGGGCTGTGGCGGGCCCCACGCTCGCGGTTGCGCCAGACATGGGCGAAGCTGGCGATGCGGGTTTCACCGGCGGCCAGCAGTTTCTTCATGGCAAATTCGGGAGAGGTGTGCAGGAACATCCGCCGCCCCTGCCCGTCTGGCCCGAGCGCAGTGGTCTCGAACCCGTGCTGATGCGCCTCATTGCCGGGGCTGGTTTGCAGCGCGGCCGGGTCGACCTCCAGAAAGTCGTGCTGGGCCAGCCAGGCGCGGATCGCCGCCTGAATGCGCCCGCGCGCCAGAAGGCCCGCGCGGCGCCCCTCATGCACGCCGGGTTGCCACCACTGCACCGCGTCTTGGGTCATTTTCGCCTCTTTTGGCTGGAATTCCTGCGCTGATCCCGCTAAGAGCGGCGCAATCTTGCAGGGCGGCTGCCCTGCCCGCCTGACATAAACAAGGATTTCCCCGTGGTCAAAGTCATCGCCTCCAGCCTTCGCAAGGGCAATGTCGTCGATATCGACGGCCGCCTTTACGCCATTCTCGTGGTGGAAAACATCCACCCCGGCAAGGGCACGCCCGTCACGCAGGTCGATATGCGCCGCATCTCGGACGGGGTGAAGGTGTCGGAGCGCTGGCGCACCACCGAGCAGGTCGAGCGCGCGCATGTGGACGAATATGAATATGATTACCTCTATGAGGATGGCGAAGGCTATCACTTCATGGAGCCGCAGACCTATGAGCAGATCGTGGTCAGCGCCGATGTGATCGGTGACAACAAGGTCTATCTGCAAGAAGGCATGCGCTGCTGGGTGAAAACCTTTGAAGGCGCGGCGATTGCCATCGAGTTCCCGCAGAAGATCATCGTGGAGATCACCGAGACCGAGCCGGTGGTGAAGGGGCAGACCGCGTCCTCCTCCTACAAGCCCGCGATGACCGACAGCGGGTTGCGCGTGATGGTGCCGCCGCATATCGGGCCCGGCACCCGCATCGTGATCAACACCGAAGACAATTCCTATGTGGAACGCGCCAAGGAGTGATCCTCGCGCGGTTGGAATGGCAAAGGCCCGGAGTTTCCTCCGGGCCTTTTGCGTTCGGGGGCCTTTTGCGTTTGGGGCAACGAAAATTCTGCGAATTTTCGGGGGTTACGGATTTTCTGCGAAAATCCGGATCACGCGGTTTGCAGGGCGGGTGCGATGGCCAGTTCCAGACCACCGGCATAGATCACCACATGGGCGTCAAACTGGAGTTCGTAGAAGGCGGCCGGGCTTTCGGTCTGAAAGCGGATATATTCACCATCGACCAGCTTCGCGGCCTCGATCACCGCCTGATCGCAGCCTTTCAGCGCCTTGGCGCGCCAATCGCGCACCAGAATGCGGGTATTGGCGGAGATCACCATGTCTTCTTCGGGTTGTTCGACGCCAATGGCCGAGGCCGAGACGCGCACCATGCGGGGGGCAGCGACCTGGCGCAGGCCCAGAAGAACGCGGGCACCATCACGGG
>CALKAA010000487.1 GCA_937983495.1 uncultured Gemmobacter sp.
GCCAGCTGGTTGTCCAGCGGGATCAGGCCGAACAGCCTGCCGCGCGGCACCGCCCTGCCCGCCTCGGTGCCGCTGCCGCGCAAGCTGGCAGATGAACCGGCGGTCACCAAGGATGCCAGCCCTGGCCAGATCACGGCCATGGTGCTGGGCAAGACATCTCCCGACGGGGTCGGGTTGCTCTCGCCTGGCCAGACCGGCCTGCCGCATCGGCTTTGGGCTTTGGCCCGCACCGAAGACATTGCCCGGCGCCTGACCGCCGAACGCGGCAATACCTTGCCCTCGCTTCAGGCGCTTCTGACCACGTTGTTGCTGGCCGAAGCGGAGCCACCGGTTGATAGCGGCGAACGGGGCGTGTTGCTGATGGCACGGGTGGACAAACTTTTGGCAATGGGCGCACTGGATCAGGCTGCGGCCTTGATCCGCCGGGCCGAACCCGCGCCGGTGGCCCTGGCCCCCGATCTGTTCCGCCGCCGCTTTGACATCGCGCTGCTGACGGGCACTGAGGATGAAGCCTGCACCGAGATGCAATCGGCCCCGCATCTCGCCCCGACCTTGCCCGCCCGCATTTTCTGTCTGGCACGCGCAGGAGACTGGCAGGCGGCAGCGCTGACCCTGGCCACCTCGCAGGCGCTTGGGCAGGTGCCCGCCGGCGAGGAAGATCTGCTGCTGCGCTTTCTCGATCCGGCAGAGGCCGATGGTGCCGAGCCATTGCCACCGCCCGCTCAGCCCACGCCGCTGACATGGCGCATGTATGAAGCCATCGGCGAGCCCCTGCCCAGCCTGGGCCTGCCGGTGGCCTTTGCCCATGCAGAACTCCGCCCGCAAGCCGGGTGGAAGGCGCAATTGGAGGCTGTGGAGCGTCTGGCGCGAATCGGTGCCGTGCCGCCTCAGGCTCTGCTCCAACTTTACACCGACCGTCGCCCGGCCGCCTCGGGCGGGGTGTGGGACAGGGTGGCAGCCTTTCAGCGTTTCGATCGCGCGCTCGGCGGTGGCACGGCACAGCCAGTGCCCGATGCCGTCGCGGCGGCCTTGCCCGATGCCTGGTCCGCCATGATGGCCGCCGAACTGGAGGCCCCCTTCGCCCAGCTATACGGTGCGCGGCTGATGGAACTGCCCTTGCAGGGCGAGGCGGCGCAGTTGGCTTTCCGCATCGCGCTGCTGTCGCCGCATTATCGCGCCGCCGCCGAGACCCGCGCTGCAACCCCGGCGCAGGATCTGCAAGAGGCCTTCCTGATCGGCTTGGCGCGCGGGCAATTGCAGGGACTGACTGCGCCCGACAGCATGTCGCGCGCCATTGCGCCCGCTTTTCTTGCGCCACAAATCACCGAGGAGGCCGCCAGCCTGCTGAAAGACCGCCGCGTCGGTGAAGCGCTGCTTCTGGCGATGGATGACCTCGGGCGCGGCGTCACCGGCGATCCGCGCGGCGTGGCCGAAGGCTTGTCTCTGCTGCGCCGGTTGGGGTTGGAGGATGCCGCCCGCCGCGTTGCACTGGAACTGCTGCTGCTGGAGCGGCGCGGATGAGCGAGGCAGAGCGCTGGATCTCCACCTTTCTGGATGCACAGGCGGCCGAGCGGTCGGCAGCGGTGAATACCCGCCTTGCCTATGGCCGCGACTTGCTGGATTTCGCGGGCTGGCTGGCCCATCACGGCCATGATTTTGCAAGCGCGGATCGCAAGGCGGTGGAAGATTACCTGATATCCTGCGAGGCGGAGGGGCTTTCCAAATCCACCCGCGCCCGCAGGCTTTCCGCCATCAAGCAACTCTATCGCTTTGCCCATGAGGAAGGTTGGCGCGCGGATAATCCGGCGCTGCGGCTGAAAGGGCCTGGGCTGGATCAGCGCCTGCCGGTCGTTCTCAGCCACGAGGAGGTGGATCGCCTGCTGGAGGCTGCGCGCGACAAGGGGCGCTCCTTGCAGGATCAGGCGCGCAATCTGGCGCTGGTCGAATTGCTTTATGCCACCGGCATGCGGGTCTCGGAACTGGTCGAACTGCCGGTTGCGGCGGTGCGTGGTGATCCGCAAATGATTCTGGTGCGGGGCAAGGGCGGCAAGGAACGCCTGGTTCCCCTTTCCGCACCAGCGCGGGAGGCGGTGGCGGACTGGCTTTCCTTGCGCGACAAGGCCGAGGCAGTGCTGCGCAAAGCTGGCAAGCCCAGCTCGAAATACCTGTTTCCGGGCCGTGGGGCTGCCGGGCATCTGACGCGGAACCACTTCTATGTGCTGATCCAGCAGATTGCGGTTCTGGCCGGGGTCAGCCCCTCCAAGGTCACGCCGCATACGCTGCGCCATGCCTTTGCAACGCATCTGCTGGCCGGAGGGGCCGATTTGCGCGTCATTCAGACATTGCTGGGCCATGCAGATGTCGCAACCACTGAAATTTATACGCATGTGCTGGACGACCACCTGAAAACGCTGGTGCTGGACCATCACCCACTTGCCAACAGGACACCGAAGGAATGAACACCGAAACCGCCTCTGCCTCACTTGCCACCACATCCGGCCTTGGCGTGGGCGATTGGATGATCGCGGCGGCCATCATGCTTTTGTTGCTGATGTCGGCCTTCTTTTCCGGCTCGGAAACCGCACTCACGGCGGCCTCGCGCGGCAAGCTGAAATCGCAGGCCGACAAGGGCTCCAGCGGGGCCCATGCCGCCATGCGGGTGACCGAAGACAGCGAGCGGATGATCGGTGCCCTGCTTCTGGGCAATAACATCGTCAATATCCTGTCGGCCTCGCTCGCGACGGCGCTGCTGACCAAGCTGTTCGGCGGCAATGGTGTGGCGATTGCGACCTTTGTGATGACGGCACTTGTGCTGGTCTTTGGCGAGGTACTGCCCAAGACGGTTTCAATCACCTATCCCGAGGCCGTCGCAACCAAGGTGGCACCCGTGATCCGGGTGCTGATGATGATCTTCTCGCCCGTTGTCAGCGTGGTGCGGTTGCTGGTGCGGGGCTTGCTGCGCGTGATGGGGCTGAAACCCAGCGAGGATGGCCGGATGCTGGCCATGCGCGAGGAAATCGTGGGTGCCATTGCCCTGGGCCATAGCGAAGGCGCTGTGGAGAAGGAAGACCGCGACCGCCTGCTGGGGGCCTTGCATCTGGCTGACCGCACCGTGGAGGAGGTGATGAAACACCGCCGCCATATCGAGATGCTCGACGCCGACCAGCCAACCGAAACCCTGCTGGCCCGCGTGCTGGCCTCCCCCCATACCCGCCTGCCGCTGTGGCGCGACGAGCCTGAAAACATCATTGGTGTGATCCATGCCAAGGACTTGCTGCGCGAAGTCGCCCGGCTGATGCGCGAACCCGATGAAAACGGGCTCTCGACGCTGGACCTGATGAAAGTGGCGATGAAACCCTATTTCGTGCCCGAGACCACTTCGCTTGACGAACAGATGCGTGCCTTTCTGGAGCGCCGCACCCATTTCGCCCTGGTGGTCGATGAATATGGCGCGTTGCAGGGGCTGATCACGCTGGAGGATATCATCGAAGAAATCGTGGGCGAGATCACCGACGAATTCGATGTGGTGCAAAAGGACAAGGCCCTGAAACGCGATGCCAACGGCGATTACACTGTGGACGGGGCCATGACGATTCGCGATCTGAACCGCGCGATGGATTGGGCCTTGCCCGATGATGAGGCCAATACGATTGCAGGCCTTGTGATTCACGAGGCGCAAACCATCCCGTCGGAGGGCCAGGCATTCAGCTTCCACGGCTTCCGGTTTGAAGTGGTGGAACGCCGCGAGAACCGCTTGACCCGGCTGAAGATGCGCCCGCTTTAAGCCGACGCATCATCGCAGCCTGATGCTTGGATCAGATGATCTCGATCACATTGGCCAAGGGGCTGGTCGAGGTCAGCCCCTTCAGCAGCAGGCTGTTACCGCCGCCGAAATCCAGCAGAACACCGTCCTTGGTCACTTCGGCGAAGCTGGACAGAACTTGCCCGACACTGAGCGCGCCCGCAGCCTTCCAAAGCGCATCATCCAGCAGCAGGGCATCGCGCTGGTTGACGGCGAAATCTTCGATGATGTCGCGCCCGCCACGGGCTGCAAAGGTGAACTGATCCGCCCCGGCACCGCCCCTGAGGATGTCATTGCCAAGACCGCCATTCAGCCGATCATTCCCAGCGTCTCCTGAAAGCCGGTCATGACCAGCATCGCCGAAAAGGCGATCATTGCCGCCACCGCCCAGCAAACGATCATTGCCAGCCGCCCCTTTCAGGGTATTGGCTCCGCTGTTGCCGGTCAGGATATTGGCTGCGCCATTGCCCGTCAGCGCAATGCCCGCAATGCCAAGCGCCTGAAGATGTGCCACCGGACCGGAAAGCAGCTTCGCATCGCCCGAAACTTTCAGAACCGAGCCGTTCACAAGGTCCAACTTCACATTGCCATCTGAAAGGTCCAGCGCGACCCGGGTGGCCGTGCCAGCGCCGGGCGCACTCACCTGCACCACTACATCGCCAACCGTGCCAAGCGCCTGATAGCCGCCGGAGCCCGTGCTCCGGCTGGTGCCTGCGCCCTCGATACGGAATACGGCACCTCCAATGCCCTCGCCAATAGAATAGAAGTTGTTCTTGTCTTTATCCTCATAGGCAACACCGGTTACATAGACCCGGCTGTCCGTCCAGCCAAAGACCTCGACCCCAATCTGGTCGCGCCCCAGCAGATCGCCCTCCATATGCACATAGCCAATTTCCCGGAAGGAATCGCCCAACATGTTGGCGCGGTGCCCAGGGCTGAGCATCCATAGCCGGTGGAATTCATTCATGATGGCAGTATCGGACATATTGCCCGAACTTATCGCAACAAGATTCTCGCCATAGCCCCAATTGCCGCGACCGATATCAAAGCCCACATGCATCAGGCGTTCATAAACACCATCCAGCGCGCCGCCCTGCCTGTGGCCAAAAATATCTTTTTCGATCATCCATGCGGCATGCAGCTCGGCCGCACGTTCAGTGACCGAATTATGGGCCAGCACCTGCATGGGAACGGCGGCGATGATGTCATCGGCATCTACGCCATCGTTCAGCCCAATGCCGAAACGCCGCGCCTCGCCTAACGGATCAAGACGCGCGCGGTTGAGCAACTCCAACGCATATTGTTCTGCAGCAGTCATTGCCATGCAGCAAATCCCCATTCACGACACCACAACCTCTTGACCTGAGGCCTCAGACACCATTTTGCGGGGATATGTGGCAGTTACGGCGCGAAAATATGGCCTTTGCACGATAAGGTTCAGCGTTTGCCGAAAATCGTGCCCAAAACGCCGCGCACCACCGCCTGCCCTGTCCGGCTGCCCAATTGGCGGGCAAAGCTCTTGGCAAAGGCCTCCGCCACGGAATCGGAGCGGCCGGATGTGCTGCGTGGTTTCTGGACAGGGGCTTCGGCACGTCTGCCAGCACTGCTTCCGCCCTCATAGCGGCGGCCCTTGTTGAACTCGCGCAGTTCGTCAGTGTCGATCCGCAGGCTTCCGCCGCCTGTGACCTTTCCCTCCTGCGCTGCGGCATCGCGGGCGGCAGCTTCGGCACGGGCGCGCAGCTTTTCATAGGCAGATTCGCGGTCGATCACCGTGTCGTATTTGCCTTTGAGCGGCGAGCCCGCCACCACCATGGCCCGCGCCATCGCGTCCAGCGGCCCGACCTGCGAGGCGGGCGGGCGGATCAGCGTGCGTTCCACCACCGCAGGCACACCCTTCGCCTCCAGAAACGACGTGACCGCCTCGCCGGTGCCAACCTCGCGGATGGCATCCTCGGTGGCAAAGCGGGGATTGGGGCGATAGGTGTCGGCCGCCATGCGCAGGTCCTTCTGATCCTTGGCCGTGAAGGCGCGCAGCGCGTGCTGAACCCGGTTGCCCAACTGGCCCAGAATATTCTCGGGCACATCTGCCGGGTTCTGGGTGATGAAATAAACCCCCACCCCCTTGGACCGGATCAGCCGCGCCACCTGCTCCACCTTGGCAATCAGCGCCTTCGGGGCATCATTGAACAACAGATGCGCCTCGTCGAAGAAGAACACCAGTTTCGGCTTGTCAGGGTCGCCCACCTCGGGCAGCTCGTCGAACAGTTCCGACAGCAGCCACAGCAGGAAAGTGGCGTAAAGCCGGGGCGAGTTCATCAGCTTGTCGGCTGCAAGGATATTGATCCGGCCCTTGCCCTGCGCATCGCAGAGCATGAGATCGGCCAGGTGCAGCGCCGGTTCGCCAAACAGCCGCGCGCCGCCCTCATTCTCCAGCACCAGCAGACGGCGCTGGATCGCACCGATCGAAGATGTGGCGACCAAGCCATAACGCGTTGAAATCGTGTCGGCATTTTCACCAATAAAGACCAGCATGGCTTGCAGGTCTTTCAGATCCAGCAGCGCCAGCCCCTCTTCATCGGCCAGCCGGAACGCGACGTTCAGCACCCCTTCCTGGGCCTCGGTCAACTCCAGCAGGCGCGACAGCAGCAAAGGCCCCATCTCGCTGATCGTGGCGCGGATCGGGTGGCCTTGCTCGCCATAAAGATCCCAGAAGGTCACCGGGCAGGCAGCATAGTGCAGATCCAACCCGATGGTTGCGGCGCGTTTCATGAAGGGTTCGTGCAGCTTGCCATTGGCAGAACCTGCCGCCGCCAAGCCCGACAGATCGCCCTTCACATCCGACAGGAAGACCGGCACCCCGGCCGAGGAGAAGCCCTCTGCCAACACCTGCAACGTCACCGTCTTTCCAGTGCCGGTGGCGCCTGCGATCAGCCCGTGCCGGTTGCCATATTTCAGCAAAAGGTTTTGCGGCACACCGTAGCC
>CALKAA010000488.1 GCA_937983495.1 uncultured Gemmobacter sp.
CCGGAACGGGCAAGAGCGCCTGGGCCCGCCACCTCGCGCGGCAACTGGGCCTGCCGGTCATCGAGAAGCGGGCCTCGGACCTGCTGTCGATGTGGGTCGGCGGCACCGAGCAGGCGATTGCCCGCGCCTTCGCGGATGCCCGGGCCGAGGGGGCGCTGCTGATCTTCGACGAGGCCGACAGCCTGCTCGCCGACCGGCGCAATGCTGTCCGTCAGTGGGAGGTGAGCCAGGTCAACGAGATGCTGACATGGATGGAGAGCCATCCGCTCCCCTTCGTCTGCACCACCAACCTGGCGGAACACCTCGACCCGGCGACACAGCGGCGCTTCACCTTCCGCATCCGGTTCGACTGGCTGCGCCCGGATCAGCTGCTGCTTGCCTGGGCCGCGCACTTCGCGGCGTCGGTCCCGGCAGAAGTCGCGGCGCTGGATCGGCTGGCCCCAGGCGACTTCGCCAATGTCGCACGCCGGATCCGCGCCCTTGGTCAGGACGACACGGCGACCATTCTCGGCGAACTGCGGCGCGAATCCGCGGCGAAGGAGGGCGCGGCTCGGCCCATCGGCTTTGGCCGTTGACCGGGTGCGCCTGCAACGGCCAAAGTCGCAGCGAGGGGCAAAGGAGGCATCATGCGCTATTCCCGTCAGGAGGATCTGCTGCGGCTGGCTGTGATGATGCAGGGCTCGGCCGAAGGTGTGTCGATCGCCGACATCGAACAGACCTTCGGCGTCTCCCGGCGCACGGCAGAGCGGATGCGCGATGCCGTGCTGCGCGCCTTCCCCCAGCTCGAGGAGCGTCCGGGCGAGAACGGCCAGAAATACTGGCGCTTTCCAGCTGGCACGCTGGGAAAGATGGTGGAACCCACCATCGACGAACTGACGGCCGGGCACCGGGCCGCTAGCATCGCACGGCGCGAGGGCGACCTCGACACCGCCGAAACGCTGGAACGGCTGCTGTCCAAGGTGCAGGCGATGTTCCGCGAGGACCGCCGCCGTCGCGTCGCTGCCGACCTCGAGGCGCAGCTGATGGCCGATGGCGTCGCCTTCCGCCCCGGTCCTCGCGAACGCATTGACCCCGACATCCTGCGCAAGCTGCGCGAGGCGATTCTTGCCGGGGCGATGATCTCGGCCGACCACCGCGCCCGTGCTTCGGGCAAGCTGTCGCGCGACACCCGGCTTGGCCCGATCGCCATGCTGTTCGGTGAGGGTCGGCAATACCTGCTGGCTTGGAGCGAATACCAAGACGACCTGCGCCTGTTTGCCTTGGCCGGCTTTGAGCGCATCGCGTTGGAGGATGACATCTATGAGCGCCCCGAGGGCTTCGACCTGCAGGACTGGCTGGCCGAAAGCTTCGGCATCTGGCGCGAAGAGCCGCAGGACGTGGAATGGCGCTTTCTGCCCGAAGTCGCGGACGAGGCGGCGACCTATGTCTTTCATCCGAAGCAGGAAACGGAGCGGCTGCCCAACGGCTCGCTGGTGGTGCGGTTCCGGGCTGGCGGGCGGCAGGAAATGGAATGGTATGTGGCCAGATGGGGGGAGAATGTGGAAGTCGTATCAAAAGGAAACCTGAATGATATGTGACCGGAAATCTCAAGGCATGACGGGGGTGGGTAATGTTTCATGCGATAAACGCAAGAAAAGCTAGGCTCGATCGGGTGATAGACGGCGTTGGAAAGCAGCCGCGCGAGGATTTGATAACCTCGGCGCTGTTTGGCACGATCCAGTTTCTTTCCGCACCTGCGCAGAAGTTGGCACTGAAGGCACTGATCGGTCAGGAATTGCGTGGTGACGCAGAAATCTTTCTCTGGCCGTATCTGAGGCACCCGGAAGAAAATGCAGAGCCGGATGTGGTCCTGAGAATTCGCACTGATGATGGCCCTGCCTATTGGATCGTGGAGGTGAAGTGGGGCGCACCTCTCGGTGATGAGCAAGTCGGTCGTGAAGTCCGGACACTTCGTGATGGCGAATGTCTCCGCGGCGGCCTGCCCGCTGAAAATCGGAACGTGATTGGCTATACTCTGCTCGGAGCGGAGATGAAGCATACGGAAGCCATGCAGGTAGCCGAGGGAGAGTTTTCCAAACTGACATTCCATAGCCTGACATGGCCAGCGGTAACAGAGCGGCTGCGCCGTCTGTCCACCGAAAAAAATGACGATCCCGGATTGATTTCGTGGACCAGAACGGCTGAAGATTTTCTCAGGGGCACTCCGAAGGGAAGTGTGCTGGGATCATGGCCTCCTGATATCATGATGCCGCCGGCCGCAAGTTTTACTTTCGCAGCAGGCAGGCAGTTTGATCCCGGAAATGCGGTCGGATCAGTACCTGCAGCGCAATTCAATTTTACCGAGAGGCACAAATGACCACTGACGAAGCCATCTGGCAATCTGCCCAGAATCTGTTGAGATCTTCCGAAAACCTCGACAAGCTCTGCGAGGCATTCAGTGTGATCGAATGCGACGAGAAGAAACTTGTTATAGAGCATTCTGATGAAGGTTCTCAGGATAGTGGATGGATATATCCGGTCTGGGAGGCTTATTACAAAGTCAGGCAGGCACCAAACGGGAAAAAGAAGGATGTCGGTTGGATAACTCTGGCCATCCAGCTTACCTGCGACGTTGGCGTTGAGGGCGACTGGCAACACGGAAAACGCGCCAAGGTTCTTGCGGCGTATGCGCCGTCCAGAGATTTTGAGGACGCATGGGGGTTTGATAGCGAAGGCCCCAACTCGTCAGGCTATATCGAGGAGTGCGTCACCGACGAGTATCGCTGGCTTCACTCAGACGAGGTAAGCTGGCTTTTCGCAGTTCCCCTTGATGCCCTGATCAGCACGGATGATGTGGAAAAATATATTACCACGCCGATGCGGCGACTTGTGGAAGGCGAAAACCCTGTTGAGGTGCTTGGAGCGATTCGCGAAAAGCTGTGTCTGCCGCCGCGCCCCTAAGCTATCGTCGCCGGATCGGGACATCGCGCCCGGTCCGGCAGACGACAGCCTGATCTGTGTCCGGTTTCGCGATTTGATTTCTGGTTCCAATTTCTTCGCCCCTCGCAGCCCTTTTTGCTGCTAACATAGGTCGATCATTCTGCGACCGTCTCCACACCCTCAGCCATCTGATGCAAACGAGACGGAGGCAGCATCAATGCCTCCAACTCTGCCTGATCCGGGGTGACCGGCGCAAAATCCCACTGATCAACGCCGACATTCACCTGACCCTCGGCACCGCGCCAGCGGGTGTGGACATGACCGAAAAGCTGGATCGCTCCGGCCCGCGCGCCGTTCCAGGTGACAAGCGGATAGTGGCACAGGACAAAGCGGCGCTCTCCGATGCCTATCTCGACCAGATCGTGAACCGATGCCCATGGCAGCGCGCGAACCAGCCAGTCGGGATCGTGATTGCCGCGCACCAGATGTTTCCGCCCCGGCAGCGCGGCAAAACCCGCCTGCGCGGCCATGCGTCCGGCGTCGGACTCGCAGGCGGCGAAGTCTCCGATGATCCACAGGTCGTCATCGGGTCCAACCACGGCCGCACGAGCAATCATCGCGGCGTCCATCGCCTCAACCGAGGCAAAGGGCCGGTCGAAGAAGCGCCGCACCGGGTCATCCGCGAAATGGGTGTCGGCAGTGAAGAAATGGGCCATGCGTTCTCCTTGGGGCAGGGCGGGGTGGCGTAGGTACGGTAACCTGCATCGGGGGCGTTGCCATGCCAAGATGAGGTCGTAATGCACCCGTTTCCTGCGCCAAGGAGGTTATGGCGCTTTGAGCGTGCAGGAAACCGCATAGGCCCCGTTCTCCTGATGTGCACAATTGTGCTCATCTCGCCGTGGGACAGACCGGAGCTTGCCGTGCGATGATCCCTGCGCAGCGAATCCCTGCCGCTTTTTGAAACTGTGAATCCGTGAACCGGGCCGGGCATGGTGCTGCGGTCGAGGCGTCTGGTGCTTCCCGCATGGCAATGCCCGGCCCGGTATTCACCTGCAGGCCCGCGCCTGATCGCGCAGGACGGCGTAATCGCTCATCATCCGCACCAGCACGGCTTCTTCCGGCATCGCCTCGACCTCGACCGCAGCGCGGGTCTGCTCGGCGGTGCTGTATTCCACCACCGGCGGGCAAGGGGCACTGTCAGAACCTGCCGTCGCGCAGCCGCTCAGCCAGAGCATCGCGATCAGGGGGGCGGCGGCTGGCGGCATCGAGCATCTGGCGGTGGATGGCATGGTTTCTCTCTCTGGCTTCAAGGCGTTCGGCGGCGCGCCCGGCACGCTCCCCGGCGCGGCGCAGATTCAGCAGGAACAGCAGGGTCGTCGCCGCTCCGAGGATCAGGCCCAGCGCCTTGCGCGCCGGGCCGCGGGTGAAGAGCCAGCCGATCATCTCTGGCCCCGCTTCCAGTCGTCGAGCCGGGCGTGGATGGTGACCGCGATGCCGATCAGCGCGATGGCGATCAGCACCCAGCGCAGCGTGTCGAGGTAGGGCACCAGCGGCTGGATGGTGGACTGGGTCTCGGCGAGAACGTCCTGCAGTACCTCGACCCCAGCTGCGCCGACCGTGGCGGCACCGGCCGCCCCGCCGCCACGTAGCGTGCGGCTTGCCGACAGCACTTCGCGCGCCAGTGGCAGTTCAGGTGCAAAAGGCACCGGCCGCGCCGGGAACGGATCGCCCCACGAACGAGCGGGCCCAAGGTCGATGTGCATGAAGCCGGAGCGGGGATAATACCCGAACCCCAGGAAGCCAACCGCCCGCGCTGCTACCTCGAAGGCTGCGGGATCATGGTTCGCCATGGCGATGTCGAAGGCCGTTCCCTGCATGTGCTTCGAGGCAGGGGCCCCGCCGACGGCGCGGTTGTGTTCGGGGCTGCGATAGGCAGAGCGGACGATCAGCGGCTTGCCCAACCGGTCGCGCAGGGCCTGCAGCTTGTCCATGGCTTCGGTGTTGATCTTGATCGCGCCGGTGCCGCGGCAGGCGATCTCGGCGGCCGAGAAATTCGGCCAGCGCCAGGCGTGCGCGGGAACGTCGCGCCAGTGGGGGTAGGTGAGGGTGGGCATGGGATTCTCCAAATGAAAAACCCGCCTCGGGGGCGGGGGATGTGGTCGTGGTGGTGCGGTCGCTTGCCTGTCAGTCGGATCGGCCGCGCTGGAAGGCGTCGAAGAGCATGTCGCGCATCGAGCGGATGTCGGTCTCGATCCGGTCGAGGCGATCGCCGTCGGCCTTGCGGTCGTCGCTGCGCTGGCGGTCGATCCGGTCCCGTTCGGAGACCAGCTCGCGGTCGAGGCGGTCCAGCAGGGCCTCGTTCGTGAAAGCCTTGCGCGTGATCGCCGCGATCAGGGCCATGGTGCCGCCGATGAGGGCGGTGAGCGCGGCGCTGATCCCGTGGTCCCGAAAGGCCCGCGCGACCTCGCTGGTCAGGGTGGTCTGGTCGTTCATGATGGTCCTTTCATTGCCGCGGGCTGCGGTCGGTCAGA
>CALKAA010000489.1 GCA_937983495.1 uncultured Gemmobacter sp.
TCATCCCCCGCATCGGCATGGAAGTGGTGGTGGAATTCCTCGACGGCGACCCCGACCAACCCCTCGTCACCGGCTGCGTCTACAACGCCGCCAACATGCCGCCCTATGATTTGCCGGCCAACAAGACGAAATCGGTGTTTCGGAGCGATACTCATCAGGGCACCGGATATAACGAACTGGCCTTCGAGGATGCGCAGGGGCAGGAGAACATCTCGATCCATGCGCAAAGGGACATGACGCTGAAGGTTCTCAACACGCGCTCCACCCGGATAGACGCGAATGAGATCGAAAGCATCGGCGCCAATCACTCGGTCGATATTGGCGGCAACCGGCAGGAAAAGATCGGCGGCTCAATGAATGTCTCGGTCGGCTCAAGCAGCGGTGGCGCGCTGTTTGCCGCGCTGGCCGGGCTAATCGGACAGGCGGGCAGCAAGGCTGCCGAGGGCGCCGGGCTGGTGGGCAACCCCATCGTGTCGCAGATGGTCTCCGGCATGAGCGAGGCCGGTGTCGCCAACGAGGCTGCTTCACTTGGCGCTAGCGGTGCATTTTCTGCTGTCGGCGGCTTTCGCGCCATGGCTGGTGCCGGGCAAATGGCTGCAGGCGCGGCCGTTGGGCAGTTGCTCAGTTCTGTTATGCCGATCTCGGGTATGGTGAACTCCGTCATTGAAAAGGCCAAATCGGAAACTGTCGGCCTGGCGCTGACCCAGCAGGTCGGACTATTTCACAACACCTTGGTCGGTATGGTGCAAACCACCTATGTCGGCCAGAAAAAGATCGTCGATGTCGGCGAGGAGCTGGTGATCCAGGTTGGCTTGAGCAAGTTGGTCATGAAAAAGGATGGCACCATCCGCCTGATCGGCAAGGATCTGAACATCGCCATGTCTGGCCCCGTCCAGATCAATGGCGAAACGATTGACCTGAACTGATCATGCAATACGTCTCCCATATCGCCCTGCCGGGATTTGCCTTCCAGCAATATAACCCGAAGATGGAGCTGACCGGCTGTGTCACTGTGTCGGCGCTGTTCGACATTGGCCGTGATGGAGCCTGCCATCCGGCGGCTGAGCAACCGTCAATCCGTCTGGCCGACGAGATGATCGGCCCCGAAACCGGTGCCCCGGAAACGCCGCCGCAGGAATTGCGCCATCAGGCCGACTTCGTGCCCTGCAAACCGGCCACAGATGTGACCGTTCTAGCACGCGCTGTCAGCCCCTCTGGCGCGCCCGAAGCCTCGTGGCTCTGTGGTCTGCGCGGTGCCGGGCTGGAGGCGCTGCTACGTGTGCATGGCCCAAGGCTGTGGCAGTGCGATCCAGCGGGCCGTATACAGCCAGGCCCGGCGCAACCGGTGACCGATCTTGCGCTCAGTTGGCGCCACGCTTGGGGAGGTCGGGAGATTGATGCCGATGGCCAACTCACCGGCGAAGTGGATGCGCAGAACCCGCTGGGCGCGGGCTTTGCGCGAGTCGGTGCCGAACATGCCCTTATCGGGTTGCCCGCGCCACAAATCGAGGCAGCCTATACCCCGATCACCGATGGGGCCGGTCGCGGCATTGTGCCAGCCGGGCTGGCACCTGTGGCACCGGTTTCAGCATGGCGTTCTGGGTTTGCGGGCACGTATGATTCAGCTTGGCAGCGGACGAGGCATCCATTCCTGCCAAAAGATTTTGACACGCGCTTCTACCATTGTGCGCCGCCTGCCCTTCGTTCGGCCAGTTGGCTGCGCGGTGACGAAACTTTCGAACTGCTGAACCTGCATCCCGCCGCCCGCCATCTGCGAATGCGCCTGCCGGGCCGGGCCTTTGGTGCCGTGGCCAGCTACCGCTCGGGTGCCAGCCTACGGCAGCCGCTGGCACTGGATGGCGTGCATTTCGATCTGCTGGGGGCCACACCGCAACTTCGGCTGACCTGGCGCACCAGCTTCCTGTGGCTTTCCGGCATCCGCCAGATCGACCTAGGCGATCTGCAATTCGACAGCTTACATGCGGTATTGCCAGGGCCTGCCTATGCAGGATGATCCGCGCAACTCTATACCTATTGGTTCTGGCATAGATGGCGATGTTATAAACAATGCTGCACATAAACTCGGTGTTTTTGCGCGACATGGCCTAGATCCTCGTGGCGAAATTTTGAACACTCCACCGAGATATTACGCCTCGCCTGATGATGCAGTCGGCACGCCGGTCAATGATCCGCAGCTGAATGCCCATATCGAGAAACTGGAAAAAGAGGCTGAGGAGGCCCGCAAGGCGCGTTGGACCACCACACCGCGCGAGATCATCCGCGAAGGCTCTGAGCCGCTGTTCTTATCGACTACGCCCGATGTTGCCCTGACGCCACGTGGCTCGGCAACGCCGCCGATCCCCTACAACACCACCGCCCGCCCGGTGAATCCGCAAAGTTTCGCCTCAAGTGTCAAAGCGACTCGTCAAAAGGTGATGGTCCTGCGCTCGCGCGAGATGGTGACCACCGGAGCCGAACAGGGCGTGGCAAAGGGCGTGGCTTCTGGCACAATCAACGGCCCTGTGGATCCGTTAGACCATTCCTCCACTGTCCGCGCCGAGGGCTCGTTCATCATCCGTGACAAGGACGTGGTCTGGATGAACAACCGTAACAACCTAGGCGTGGCGCAGCTGTCAGGCAGTCAGGCCACAGTGACTCCGGCAAGTACCGAAAAGAAGCCAGAGGAACCGGGCACATTTGAATCTCTGTGGAACGGTGCCAAGGATGCCTGGCAATCCACCAAGGATATGGCCGGAGAGGCCGCACAGGCCGTGGCCGATTTCGATGCCGCCCATGGTCGGGTACTGACGCGCACCGTCGGCGTGGTGCAGGCGGTCGGCGGCGTGGCTGAAGCTGTGGTCGGAGCCGGGATGGTGGGGGCAGGCGGCGCGGCCACCCCCACCGGCGTCGGCACCGCACCCGGCCTTGGCGCGATTGCGGTCGGAGGCGCGCTTTGGGTCAATGGCTGGGACAATGCCTGGACCGGCCTGCAAACCGCCTGGCATGGCGAGTTTCAGCACAACCTCGCCTCGCAGGCCGCAGGCGGTATCGCCTCGGCCATGGGGGCCAGCCCGCAAACTGTGGAACAGGTGATGAATGCGGGCGATCTGGGCAGCGGCGCGCTCACAAGGGCTTCAAGGCCGCG
>CALKAA010000490.1 GCA_937983495.1 uncultured Gemmobacter sp.
GCTCCATCGGCCCCGGCACGGGGTGGGAGGCGCATCCGCTGCTGATTCACCAGAATGGCCGCCTGATCGCCGCCGCGCCGCTGTTCGCCAAATCGCACAGCCAAGGCGAATATATCTTTGACCACGGCTGGGCCGAAGCCTATCAGCGCGCGGGCGGGCGCTATTACCCCAAATTGCAAATCGCTGTGCCCTTCACCCCGGTCACCGGGCCGCGCCTATTGACCCTGCCGGGGCATGAGGCCGAGGGCCGCGTGGCATTGCTCCATGCCGCCACCGCGATTGCCGAACAGAACAAACTCTCCTCGCTGCACATCACCTTCTGCACCGAGGCCGAGGCGAAAGCGGGCGAGGCGGAAGGCCTGCTGCCGCGCCTCACCCAGCAATTCCACTGGCAAAACAACAGCTTCTCCAGCTACGAGGATTTCCTCGCCAGCCTGTCATCGCGCAAACGCAAAAGCCTGCGCAAGGAACGCGCGACCGCCAACAGCCATGGGTTGCGGATCGAGACGCTGACCGGCGACGCCCTCACCCCCGCCCATTGGGAGGCGTTCTGGGCCTTCTACCAAGACACCGGCGCACGGAAATGGGGCCGCCCCTACCTGACCCGGGCTTTCTTTGACGCACTGCAAATCACGATGCGCGAAGATGTGCTGCTGTTCATGGCCTATGACGGCGCACGGCCCGTCGCTGGGGCCTTGAACTTCATCGGGGCTGATTGCCTTTATGGCCGCTATTGGGGCTGTATCGAAGATTACCCCTGCCTGCATTTTGAACTGTGTTATCACCGCGCGATTGACTGGGCGATTGCTCATGGCCTGCCCCGGGTCGAGGCGGGCGCGCAGGGCGAACACAAGCTGGCGCGCGGCTATCTGCCTGCACAAACCCATTCGCTGCACTGGCTGCGCGACCCCGGCTTTGCCCGCGCCGTGGCCGATTACCTTGCGCAGGAACGCGCCGCCGTGGGCGAGGAGATCGAGGTGCTGACTGCCTATGGCCCCTTCCGGCGCGGCCCCCTGCAACAGGAGTGACGCGCAGTTAGCCTTTGCACCGCCCGCGCCCCGGTGCCATGCTGCCCGGAACCGGAGGTGCCTTATGGACAAGTTGACACTGTATTCTCACCCGATGTCGCGCGGGCGCACCGTGCGCTGGATGCTGGAGGAGTTGGGCCAACCCTATGAAACCGTGATGCTGGATTACGGCACCACGATGAAAGCCCCCGCCTATCTGGCGATCAACCCGATGGGCAAGGTGCCTTGCCTCACCCATGGCGACCGCGTGGTGACCGAGGCCGCCGCAATCTGCGCCTATCTGGCCGATGCCTTCCCCGAAGCCGAGCTGGCCTCGCCAGACCGCGCCAATTACTTCCGCTGGCTGTTCTTTGCCGCAGGCCCCATCGAGGCCGCGCTGGTCAATACCGCGCTTGGTGTCGAAGTCCCGCCCGAGCGGCGCGGGATGGTGGGCTATGGCAGCATGTCCGATGTCGTCTCAGCACTCAGCGCCCATCTGTCCGGCCGCGAACATGTGGCAGGCCAGAGCTTTTCGGCAGCAGATGTTTATCTGGCCTCCAGCCTTGGCTGGGCGCTGAATTTCGGCCTGATCGCCGACGCGCCAGAACTTGCATCCTATGTCGCCCGTATGACCAAACGTCCGGCCTGCCTGCGCGCCCGCGCATTGGACGATGCGGAACTGCCGAAATGACGCCCCGCCTGTCTCCCGGGGCACGCGCCGAGGCGCTGACGACCCTGCAAAACACGGGATGGGCCGAGGTGCCGGGCCGCGATGCCATCCGCAAGGTGTTGAAATTCCGCAATTTCTCGGAGGCCTGGGGTTTCATGTCCCGCGCCGCCTTGGTGGCGGAAAAGCTGAACCACCACCCGGAATGGCGAAATGTCTACAATCTGGTGGATGTGACCCTGACCACCCATGATTGCGACGGGTTGTCGGAACTGGACGTGAAACTGGCCCGCGCGATGGACCGGCTGGCCGAAGGCGCAAGCGTGCTTGGCCCCGACGACCCGCTGGTTTGCGCCTGTCAGGCGCGCTGAGCTTACCCGGCGGGGAAGCCCGGACAGGTTTTCTCCGTCGTTTTCTTCATGCTTTTCATCTGACGCAAGACACGCCCCTTTTGGGGCAGCGCCTGCAAGGCAGCAGAATTGTCGGTGCCATTATACCACGAGTCAAACAGCAGCGCCCGAAGATCGGCATCCAGCACCGTCTCCGCCACACGATAAGCACAGACACAGTTTTTCTGGGTCAGGCCGCCCCCGCGACCATCCGCAATCATCTTGGCGCAGACCTCGGCCCCTGACCGACCGGGCTTTGCCATCGTCGCGCACGCAGCCACCATGGCGCACGCCACACCGACCACCAAGAGAACCCGTTTCATTGCACTCATCTTTTCCCCGACCAAGGGCGGGCACAACCCGGCACCCTTTCTGACAGGGTGCCGGGGGCATGCGATTACATCGCGTCCAGCAGCGCCTCGCCGCCCGAGATGGAGCAGGTGCCGGGGCTGTCTTCCACTTGCAGCACTTTCACCACGCCGTCTTCGGCCAACAGCGCATAGCGCTTGGAGCGGTTGATCAGGCCCGCCGGGGGGGCGCTGAAATCGAGGCCGATGGCCTTGATGAACTCCGACTGCGCATCGCCCAGGAAGGTGATGCCAGCCGCCGCAGCGCCAGTAGCCTCACCCCAAGCCTTCAACACGAAAGGATCATTGGCCGAAATGCAGATCACTTCAGCCACGCCCTTGGCGGCCAGCTTGTCCATGTTGCGCATGAAGCTGGGCACATGGGCAGTGGTACAAACGCCGGTATAGGCACCCGGCAGACCGAAGATCACGACCTTGCGGCCCGCCAGCTTGGCGGCGAGATCCACCGCTTCCGGCCCGTTTTCGCCCATGCGCAGCAGGCTGGCACCCGGCAATTTATCCCCTACGGAAATCGTCATTCTTCGTCCCTCTCGCGCGTTGCGTTTCCACTCGACCCAGATATAGGGTCCAAGCCGGAACAGAGCCAGAGGGCGGAGGGATCGCATGTCGCATTTCGTGGTGGTGGGGGCAGGTCAGGCGGGCTCGGCTCTGGTGGCGAAACTGCGGGCCGAGGGCTTTGCAGGCCAGATCACCCTGATCGGAGAGGAACCGGCCCCGCCCTATCAGCGCCCGCCGCTGTCCAAGGCCTATCTGCTGGGCGATATGGAGCTGGACCGGCTCTATCTGCGCCCCGCGGAATTTTACGCTGAAAAGGGGATCACCCTGCGTCTGGGCCAGAAGGTGACGGCGATTGATGCCGCCACCCGCACCCTTACGCTGGGCGACGAGGTGCTGGCCTATGACGAACTGGCGCTGACCACCGGCTCCACCCCACGCCGCCTGCCTGCGGCGATTGGCGGCGACCTGCCGGGCGTGTTCACCGTGCGCACGCTGGCCGATGTGGATGCGATGCGTGCCGCCTTCACCCCCGGCAAGCGCGTGGTCATCGTCGGTGGCGGCTATATCGGGCTGGAGGCGGCGGCTGTGGCCGCGAAACTCGGCCTCACCGCCACCGTGGTCGAAATGGCCCCGCGCATCCTGCAACGGGTGGCCTCGCCCGAAACCTCCCGCTATTTCCGTGACCTGCACGCCGCGCATGGGGTGCGCATCATCGAGGGCACCGGGCTGGACTGCCTGTTGGGCGAGGGCCATGTGACGGGTGCCCGCCTGACCTCGGGCGAAGAAATCGCCTGTGATTTCGTCATCGCAGGCGTCGGCATCCTGCCCGTCACCGATCTGGCCGAGGCGGCAGGTTGTGTGCTGGAAAACGGCATCCGCACTGATGCGCAGGGTGCCACTTCGGTGCCGCATATCTGGGCGGCAGGTGACTGCGCCAGTTTCCCGCATAAGGGCGGGCGGCTGCGGCTGGAATCGGTCGGCAATGCCATTGATCAAGCCGAACTGGTGGCAGAAAACATGCTGGGGGCGGGCAAGGCCTATGAGGCGAAGCCTTGGTTCTGGTCGGATCAATACGACTGCAAATTGCAGATCGCGGGCCTGAATACCGGCTATGACCGCATCACCACCCGCCGTGGCGAGGGCTCGGTGTCCTTCTGGTATTACGCGGGCGACACCCTGCTGGCGGTGGATGCCATGAACGATCCGCGCGCCTATATGGTGGGCAAGCGGCTGATCGAGGCCGGGCGCTCGCCCGATCCCGTCGCGGTGGAAACGGTGCCCGATCTGAAGGCGCTGCTGAAATGAGGATCATCGGTGGCGCATCGCGGGGCCTGAAACTGGCGGAAGTGGGCGAGGGCGACCCGTCGGTCCATCTGCGCCCCACGTCAGACCGCGTGCGCGAGGCGATCTTCAACCTGCTGATCAATGGCCGCGTGGCACAATCGGGCGACCCGATCACCGGCGCCCGCGTGCTGGACCTGTTCGCAGGCACCGGCGCGCTTGGGCTGGAGGCGCTGTCGCGCGGCGCGGCGCAGGTGGCCTTTGTCGATGATGGCGTGGCCGCTCGCGCCCTGCTGCGCCGCAATATCGAGCTGATGCGCGCCATGGGCGTGACCGATATCTGGCGCCGCGATGCCACCAGCATGGGTCCGAACCGAGGCGCACCTTATGACCTCGTTTTCCTGGACCCGCCCTATGGCAAGGGCCTTGGCGAACGCGCCTTGGCCTCTTGCATCGCCGGTGGCTGGCTGGCCCCCGGTGCGCTGATCGTCTGGGAGGAGAGCGCCGCACCCGAAACACCCGCAGGGTTTGACCTGATCGACCAGCGCAGCTATGGCGGCACTGTGATCACCCTGCTGAAAGCGCCATGACCGACGAAATCCGCCTGACGATCCACACCACACCCGGCCAATCAGCGGCAGCGATGATGCGGGCCATCCGCAACAGCCCCGGCCAAGGGCGGCGGAACATGCTGGCCATGGCGCTGATCGGGGCAGGGGCTTTTGGCGGCGGGCTGGCCATGACCGCCTTGGCCGGGCTGCCGCCCGCAATCGGTGCCGCCATCAGCATGGCGAGCCTGTTTGGCTGCGCCACGGGGTATATCCTTGCGACACGGCTGAACGGCCCTGCGCTGCAGCGCATACAGGCGGGCGACTGGCGCTGGACCCAAGGCGCGCCCCTCACACTCACCCCGGAGGGCGTAGTCACCGAGGCCAAGCTGATTCCCTGGGATGCAGGCAAAGGCACCAGCCGGATGCCCGGCGTCACCGTGCTGCATCTGGGGGAGATCGACACCATTGCCGTGCCAGATGCCGACCTGCCGCCGGGCCTGACGCCAGAGGCCCTCGCCGCCCGGATCGAAGGCTGGAGATCGCCTTGCGCCCCGTTCTGAAACCCGCAGCCGTGCTGTTTGATTGTGACGGGGCGGTGGTCGACAGCGAAACCGCGACTTTGAGACCTGCTGGCCCAAAACCTCGGCCAACGCGGGCTACACCCGCCCGGCACCGAGATGAAACGCCTGTTCCTCGGCGGCACGATCGAGCGGTGCAGCAGCATCGCCGCCGGGCTGGGGACGATAGTCCCGAAGGGTGGTCAGAGGAATTCTACCAAAAGCCCTATGCCCGACTGGTCGCGTAAACTGCGCTGATGCCCGACATCCTCACGGTCTTCGCGGCTCTGGAGACCGCAGACATCCCCTTTGCCATCAGCTTCAACGGCACCCTGCACGAGATGCAGGTGACCTTGGGCCAACATCCCGCCGTGATGGAAAGGCTGGCAGGGCGCAACTTTTCGGGCCGCGACCTGAACATGCTGAAACCGGCCCCTGATCACTACCTCCGCGCCCGCATGCGCTATGCTTCCCTAGGCAGCAGCCCAGCCCTGCTGGCCGAAGCCGCAGAACTTTTCTCGGATATGGCAACCCTACCCAAGTTGCTGGGCCTGTAAGAGAGGGGCACGCGCCCCTCGGGCCTTCCCTTCATCTGTTCAAAAATATCCTCGGGGGGTGGCC
>CALKAA010000491.1 GCA_937983495.1 uncultured Gemmobacter sp.
GGCTGCGCCGAAGCCCAGCAGCGCCAAGGCCAGCACCGAAAGCGCGCCGCGCAGGTAACGCGGCACCGGCCAGCCGGTCAGCCGCTCGCGCCCGGTCTCAATCGTCACCCGGCCATCCAGATGATCCTGAACCTTGAGGCCCTGTGCGAGGGTTTCGCCGGCGAGTTTGATGGTGGTCAACATGTCTTTGTCTTTCGTTTGGCGGTGCGGCACCGTGGCGCGCGGGAAGAACGGGATGATCGGGGAAAGGCCCAGCAGCAGGGTGGGAAAGGCGGTCATCGCTTGGCCCTCCCCGCTTCGGGCTGGTGCGGGGCCAGCGGTTCGATGCGGGCCTCCCAATGGGCGGGGTCGCGCCCGGCCAGCAATTCGGCCACGGCCTCGTGCGGGCGCCGGGTGAACACCGTGAGCGGTGCGCCGTTGACCCGGTGCAAGGCGCCGGTGCGGCGATCCACCAGACGCACGGCGCAGGTGGGATAGGTGCCCCCGGTCAGATGGGCCGGCATGCTGTGCATGGACCCGGTCAGCCCGAAGGGCGTGGCGGCAAATGCAGTCATCTTGCGATCTCCTCTGCTTGGGGGCGGCGTCAGTGCTGCCCTTGCCCCTTAATAACGACACAATCAGTCGAGTATTGTAAAGGAAAATTCACGCTAAATATTGTCGTGTTTATGGAAGAATTTTCTCTGATCCCTTCAACATATTATTTTAAAACGAAAATATTTCAGGCTTTGCACACTTAAATAACGACAAATACAGTAGACATTTTCTGGATTTGCGGCATTCTGAGCCCAGAAGCGCCGTTGCGATGCCAGACCAAGGATGACCAAAGATGATCGAGCTGGACCTGATCGACCGCAAGATCGTGGCCGAACTGATGCGCGATGCCACCCTGCCCGTGGCCCAGATCGCCGATAAGGTGGGCCTGTCGCAGACGCCCTGCTGGAAACGCATTCAAAAGCTGGAGGGGCTGGGTGTGCTGACGCGGCGGGTGGCGCTGGCCGATCCAGGCAAGCTGGGCTTTGGCCTGACGATCTTTGCCGCCATCGAGGCCCCCGACCATTCCGCCGACTGGCGCGAGACCTTTGCCAAGGCGGCTGATAGATGGGCGATAGCCAAACGCTATCGAGCACGCATCATGAACCGGTGCG
>CALKAA010000492.1 GCA_937983495.1 uncultured Gemmobacter sp.
GGGCAAGCAGGACATCGTCTTTGCCGGCGGCGGCGAGGAACTGGACTGGACGCTGAGCTGCCTGTTCGATGCCATGGGCGCCATGTCGTCGAAATACAATGACGCACCCGCCACGGCGAGCCGCGCCTTTGACGCCACGCGCGATGGGTTCGTGATCGCGGGCGGCGGCGGCGTGGTGGTGCTGGAGGAGCTGAACCATGCCCTCGCGCGCGGGGCCAGGATCTATGCCGAAGTGACCGGCTACGGGGCCACCTCGGATGGGCATGACATGGTCGCGCCTTCGGGCGAGGGCGGCGAGCGGTCAATGCGGCTGGCGGTGGCGACCCTGCCGGAAGGGCGCAAGATCAGCTATATCAATGCCCATGGCACCTCGACCCCGGCGGGGGATGTGACCGAGGTGAAGGCCATTCGCCGGGTGTTTGGCGAGGGCAATGTGCCGCCGATCTCCTCGACCAAATCGCTGACCGGACATAGCCTGGGGGCGACGGGGGTGCATGAGGCGATCTATTCGCTGCTGATGTTGCAGGGCGATTTCATCACCGCCTCGGCCAATGTCACGCAACTGGACCCGGAGCTGAAGCCCGAGGAAATTGCCACCACCTATCGCGAGAATGTGGGCATGGATTCGGTTCTGTCGAACAGCTTCGGCTTTGGCGGCACCAATGCGACCCTGGTGATGAGCAAGTATCGGGGCTGACATTGATCGGGGCTGACCGGCCCCGATTTTTCGTCGAAAAATCGTTTTCTGAAACGTAGTGGGAGAGTGCCATGGCCGGATTGATGGCAGGCAAACGCGGCCTTGTGATGGGCGTCGCCAATGAACGCTCCATCGCCTGGGGCATCGCCTCGGCTCTGGCGGCAGAGGGGGCGGAACTGGCGTTCTCGTATCAGGGCGAGGCCTTTGGCAAGCGGGTGGAGCCGCTGGCCGCCAGCGTGGGCAGCGATTTTCTGGTGGATGTCGATGTCACCAATGATGACAGTCTGGATGCCTGTTTCGGCGCGTTGAAAGACCGCTGGGGAACGATGGATTTCCTCGTCCATGCCATCGCCTTTTCCGACAAGACCGAGTTGACGGGCCGCTTCATCAACACCAGCCGGGGCAATTTCAAGCACTCGCTGGATATTTCGTGCTTTTCCTTCATCGACGTGTCGCGCCGCGCAGCCGAGATGATGCCGAATGGCGGCAGCCTGATCACGCTGACCTTCCAGGGGTCGAACCGGGTGACGCCGAATTACAATGTGATGGGCGTGGCCAAGGCCGCACTGGAAAGCGCCACGCGTTATCTGGCCAATGACCTCGGGCCGCAGGGCATCCGCGTCAATGCCATCTCGCCTGGCCCGATGAAAACCCTCGCAGGGGCCGCCATCGGCGGGGCGCGGGCGACCTATCGCCATACCGAGCAGAACGCGCCCTTGCGCAGCAATGCCACGCTGGAATCGGTCGGCGGCACGGCGGTCTGGCTGTGTTCGGATTACGGCGCCTTTACCACCGGCGAAGTGGTGCGGGTGGACGGTGGCTTTCATGTGCTGGGCATGCCGCAGGCCGAAAACCTGTAAGCGGCTGCATATGCCAGGAACAGAAGGCCGGGCCAAGCGCCCGGCTTTTTCTTTGCCATGTGCCTGGGCAATGTTTCTGGGCGATATGTCTGGAATGTCAGCGTATTGAAGGCCGGAGGGTTGGAGCGGGTAGCGGGAATCGAACCCGCCCCATCAGCTTGGAAGGCTGAGGCGCTACCACTACACCATACCCGCCGCTCTGACCCTGTCGTGGCCCGCCGGAGCGGGTCATGCGCCCCTGATAGCCGGGTTTGCGCCCTGCTGCAAGACCGTGCGGTCAGCGGCGCATGACAGCTGCGAGACCATTTCATGTCGGCGTCGTTTCGGACGGGGCCGCGGTCGTTTGACCACTTGGGGCGCGGTCCGGGCTGTGGCAGTTTGCGCCCAGGCGCAGGAGGGGCAAAGCCATGATCATCCGAGACAAGCCGGGGGTGCTGGAACTGCTATTCGCGCTGCGCGGCTCGATTCTGCCGCAGATCGCCGGGCAATTGGCGCTTGTGGCCGCCGTCGCGACAGGGGTTCTGGTCTGGGATCGCCATGTCAGCCCCCTGCCCCATCTCAACGGCACGCCCTTTGCGGTGTTTGGCGTGGCGCTGTCGCTGTTTCTGGGCTTTCGCAACAATGCGGCTTACGATCGCTGGTGGGAGGCGCGCAAGCTGTGGGGCGGCTTGCTGGCCGATGCGCGGAGCCTCGCGCGGGAGGCCGCGCTGTTCCTGCCAGATCCGGCAGAGCGGCACCGGCTGCTGCGCGGCTTCCGGGCGTTTCTGCATCTGCACC
>CALKAA010000493.1 GCA_937983495.1 uncultured Gemmobacter sp.
GCCTTGGAACGTCACGGCAAAGTGGTGATCCTGCCTTGCGGCACGCGTCTGCAATGCGCATCTTGAAGGGCAGGAGGCATCCCGGGGCAAACCGGGGGCAGGGAGGATTATGATGGGAAGTTTTGCGACGCTGGCCGATATCAAGGCCATCGAGGCCGAGATGCCCTGGGCAGACCGGGGTTTGCCACGCAGCATTCATGAATTTCTGGGCCGCACGGCCGCGCAACATGGCGCGCGCCCTGCGGTCAGTTATCAACTGACTTCAGCCCCTGGCGATCCGGGCGAAACGCTGAGCTGGGCGGACCTCTATGGCCGTGTCACCCAGACCGCCAACCTGTTCCGCAGTCTGGGCGTGGGCGAGCGCGATGTGGTGGCCTATGTGCTGCCCAATTGCACGGAAACCGTGCAAGTGCTGCTGGGGGGCATGGTGGCGGGCATCGCAAACCCGATCAACCCGCTGCTGGAGCCCGAGCAGATCAGCGCCATCCTGCGCGAAACCGGGGCCAAGGTGGTGGTCACGCTGCGCGCCTTTCCCAAGACCGATCTGTCGGCCAAGGTGGCCGAGGCGGTGAAACACGCGCCTTCGGTCAAGACCGTGCTGGAGATCGACCTCCTGCGCTATCTCAAGCCGCCGAAGAAGTGGATCGCACATTTCCTGCGGCCCAAGGGGGCGGTGTCGCATCATGCGGCTGTGAAGAATTACCGCACCGAGTTGAAAGCCCATCCCGCCGACCGTCTGACCTTTACGGACGCCCGCGAGGATCGCGTGGCGGCCTATTTCCACACCGGCGGCACCACCGGCATGCCCAAGGTGGCGCAGCACAAGGTGTCCGGCATGGTCTATAACGGTTGGCTGGGGAATCGGTTGCTGTTCCGCGAGACGGATACGGTGCTGTGCCCGCTGCCGCTGTTCCATGTCTTTGCCGTTTATCCGATCCTGATGTCGATGATTGCCAGTGGCGGCCATGTCGTCTTCCCCACGCCGGCCGGCTATCGTGGCGAAGGGGTGTTCGACAATTTCTGGAAGCTGATCGAGCGCTGGAAGGTCACCTATATGATCACCGTGCCAACTGCGCTGGCCGCGCTGATGCAGCGCCCGATCAATGCCGATGTCAGCACTCTGCGCGGGGCCTTCTCCGGCTCGGCTCCGCTGCCGATCGAGCTGTTCAACCGCTTTGAAAAGGCGACCGGGGTGCAGATCATCGAAGGCTATGGCCTGACCGAATGCACCTGCCTTGTGTCCTGCAACCCGCCTTCGGGGGCCAAGAAGATCGGATCGGTCGGCATTCCCTTCCCCTATTGCCATGTGCGCATTCTGGCCACCGATGGCGCGGGGGGCTTCCGCGAATGTGGCACCGATGAGGTGGGCGAGATCTGCGTGGCCAATCCCGGCGTGTTCGAGGGGTCGACCTATACCGAGGTGGACAAGAACCGCACCCTTTTTGCCGAAGGCCGCTATCTGCGCACCGGCGATCTGGGCCGGATCGACGCCGAGGGTTACCTGTATATCACGGGCCGCGCCAAGGATCTGATCATCCGCGGCGGCCATAACATCGACCCGGCGGTGATCGAGGAGGCCTTGATGGGCCATGATGCGGTGGGCTTTGTGGGTGCCATCGGCCAGCCCGATGCCCATGCGGGCGAATTGCCCTGCGCCTATGTCGAGCTGGTCAAGGGCGCAAGCGTCACCGTGGCCGAGTTGATGGATTATGCGAAAGCCCATGTGCAGGAACGCGCGGCGGTGCCCAAGCATATCGAAATCCTCGACGAATTGCCGAAAACCGCCGTGGGCAAGGTGTTCAAGCCCGATCTGCGCCGCAAGGCCATCTCGCGCATCTATGATGCCGCGCTGGCCGAGGCGGGGGTGGCAGCGCGTGTCGTCGAGGTGGCCGAGGACAAGAAGCGCGGTCTGGTCGCGCGGCTGGCCCCGCAGGGCGATGAGGCCAAGGTGGCCGAAACCTTGGGCAAATTCACCTGCGCCTGGGAGTGGAAGGCCTGACACCTCTTGCGGGAATCGCGCCGTTCCAGAACAGTTGATCGCATGATTTGCGGGAGACGGTTCATGGCACGGCGCGGTTTTGCAGGTGCTGTTCTGGTTGCGGGCCTGTTCGCGGCCGCCCCTCTGCGCGCCGAGCCGGTTTCAGAGCGTTTGTTGACCCACAAGAACTGGATGGTGGAAATTGTCGGCTTTGACGACGGCACGCTGTCCTGTGTGGCGCAGGTGGTCGATGGTGATGACACGTTCTCGATCTGGGCCGATCCGGCCAATCCGGTGAAGTTGCAGTTCTATTCCTCGGAATGGGATTTTTCGGGCGGTGGCGCGGCGGATCTGACGGTGCAGATTGATCGCCGCTCGCCCTGGTCGCTGACCAATGCGGAACTGTATCAGAACTCGGTGCTGTTCAACCTGCCGGGCGATGAGGACTCGACCAATTTCCTGATGGAGGTGGTGGAGGGCCGCAGCCTGCATCTGGCCGCAAGGATGGCAGCCATGTGCAAAGCTATTCACTGGCAGGCTCTGCCGCCTCGATCACCGCGCTGATCGAATGCGTGAAGGTCCTGGACGATGAACGCGACGGCAACCCGTTCAACTGACG
>CALKAA010000494.1 GCA_937983495.1 uncultured Gemmobacter sp.
GGAGGCCCTGCTGCGCCGCATCGCCGCCGAACTGCCGCGCGGCTGAGGGTCAGCGCAACAGCTTGACCAGCGCCAGAGCCTGCCAGATCAGCAAGGCCGCCCAAGGCAGATGCAGAGGCAGGACAAGCTCTTGCGCAAGGAAGGTATAAACCAGCCCCCAGCCCAAAGTTATCGGCACCTGTGAAACCTTATGCGACTTCGCCGTGCCGATGGGGATGAAGCCGTTCCAGGACCAGCGCCGCGTGGTTGGCTCAAGGGGGAGCGCGGCTCCCTTTGCCATGGCAACTTCGCGGGCAAGCGTGGCCGTGTTCAGCCGCAGCATGGCATAGATCAGCATCACCACGCCGACCAGGCCGCCACCGCCAAAGATGAAAATCGCCAGCGCCCAAGGGGCCATACCAAGCGCCAGCCCGCCCGCCGCGATCAGCAGCACCAAAGGCAGGCCGAGGCTCAGCGCCATGGCCAGCGCCAATTCCCGCAGAAAGCCGCGCCGGTCAAGCGGGGTCAACTCTGCCGGAACCGGCCTCAGGATCGTGGCAAGGGTCAGCGACATCGCTCTCTTTTCCGCGCATGTGGCCATTCTGCCCGGCGCTGCGCAGCGGGTAAAGCAGCAAGTCAGCTTGCCTTCAGCACGCCGCGTTCGATCTGGTCCTGCTCGATGCTTTCAAACAGCGCGCGGAAATTGCCCTCGCCGAAACCATCATCGCCCTTGCGCTGGATGAATTCGAAAAAGATCGGGCCGATCACGGTTTTCGAGAAGATCTGCAACAGGATGCGGGTTTCGCCGCCCTCCACCACGCCTTCGCCGTCAATCAGGATGCCATGGCGGGCCAGCGCCTCCAGCGGTTCCTCATGGCCCAGCACGCGCGTTTTCGACATTTCGTAATAGGCCATTGGCGGCTTGGGCATGAATTTCAGCCCGCGCGCGGCGATCTCCTCGGTGCTGCGGTAAATATCCTCGCTGCCCACGGCGATATGCTGGATGCCCTCGCCCTTGTAGCGCTTGAGGTATTCCACAATCTGCCCGGTCTCGCCGCGATCCTCATTGATCGGGATGCGGATGCGCCCGCAAGGTGAGGTCAGCGCGCGGCTGTAAAGCCCGGTGAACTTGCCTTCGATGTCGAAAAACCGGATCTGGCGAAAGTTGAACAACCGGCTGTAGAACTCGAACCAGGTGTCCATATTGCCCTTGAACACATTATGGGTGAGGTGGTCGAGATAGTGAAAGCCCACCCCCGCCGGTTTCGGCGCGGTGAGAAACTCGAAATCCGCCGCATAGGGGTTGATGCCCGCGCCGTAACGGTCGGTGAAATAGATCAGCGAGCCGCCGATGCCGACAATCGCGGGCCAGTCGAGCGTCTTGTCCGCGCCCTCATAAGGCGTCGCGCCGTTTTGCACCGCATGGTCAAAGGCATGCTGCGCATCCACCACACGCCAACCCATCGCCGGGGCGCAGGGGCCGTGATCTTCGACAAAGCGGCGGGCATGGCTGCCGGGTTCATCGGTCAGAATATAGGTGATGTCGCCTTGCTGCCACAGCTCCACCGCCTTGTGGCGATGCCGCGCCGTCAGGGTAAAGCCCATGCGGGTGAACAGCGCGCGGGCCTCCTCGGGCTGGGGATGGGCGAATTCGACGAACTCGAACCCATCGGTGCCCGCCGGGTTTTGCGCGGTGATCTCGGCGCGTGGCACCTCATGCGGAAACGGACCCATCTTGGCCTCCCTGAATATCCTGTCCTGATCAGGATTGCCTGAAATCCAGGAGGATGGTGCGCAATCTTGCGCTTTCTTGCGATTAAATATGCGCGTAAGGTGCATAAATTGCAGGAAGTGTGCGAGGTCTGCGCATGATGGATTCTCTGGATACCCGCCTGCTGGCCGAAGTGCAGCGCCGCGCCGACATCACGGCGCAAGAGCTGGGGGTGGTGCTGAACCTGTCACCCAGTCAGGCGGCGCGGCGGCGCGCACGGCTGGAGGCCGAAGGGGTGATTGCGGGCTATCGCGCCCGGCTGGAGCCGCGCAAGCTGGGCCTGACGGTGCAGGCCTTCGTGCAGGTGCAGATGGCGGCGCATAATGCCGACAATGCCGCCAGTTTCGTGCGGTTGGTGCAAAGCCTGCCCGAGGTGGTGGGCTGCTGGACCCTGACCGGCGAGGCGGATTATCTGCTGCGGGTCTGGGTCAGCGATCTGCCGGGGCTGAATGGGCTGATCCATCACCGGCTGTTGCCGCATCCGGCGGTGGCGCGGGTGCAAAGCCAGATCGTGATGGATCAACCCAAGGCCGATTCCGGCCTGCCGTTGTGAGGCGCGCTCTCGGTGATCAGGCTTCGGGCAGGCCCTCGACGATCACCAGATGCACCTCTGCCGCCCCGGAGCGGGCGCGGCGGGCGGCTTGATAGGCGTCTGAGGCGTAGCAGGCGCGCGCGGCGTCCAGTGTCGGAAACTCGATCACCACATGGCGGGCCAGCTCTGGCCCCTCCATCACCTCTGACGCGCCGCCGCGCGCCAGAAACCGCCCCCCGAAGGGTGCGAAGGCGGCGGGGGCAAGCGCCTGATAGTGCTTATAGGCCTCGGGGTCGGTCACGGTGACATGGGCCAGCCAATAGGCGCTCATTTCCGGGTCTCCAGCAGGGTGCGGGCGATGGCGGCGGCATCGTCCAGATGTTCCCGCACCGCCTGCGCGGCGGCCTCGGCATCGCTGGCACAGATCGCGGCGCAGATCCGCGCCATATGTGCGGGGCCGGAAATCCGGCGGTCGGTGGTGGCCAGCGTCAGAGCGCGCAGCCGCGAAATCCGGCTGTTCAGGCGCTGCACGATCTCCCAGGCCACACCATGCCCGGCGGCGGTGAAGATCACCTGATAAAACCCTGTCGTGGCATCATAAAGCTGCGCGGGGGTCGCCTCGGCAAAGGCGGCCTCCAGCCGCAGCAGCGCGGCTTGCAACTGCGCCTTCACCCCGGCATCGGCGGCGCGGGCACAGGCGGCGGCAGCCTCGGATTCCAGCAGACGGCGAATGGCATAGACCTGCCGCGCCTGATCCCAATCCAGCCGTGCCACCATCGGGCCGCTGCGGCCTTGGGTCTCTACCAGCCCCTCGGCCTCCAGATAGCGGATCGCCTCGCGCACCACCGACCGTGACACGCCGAGCTGGTCGCACAGCGTGCGCTCCACCAGCCGATCCCCGCCCGAAAACCGCCCCGAGATGATCGCCTGTCGCAGCCGATCCACCGCCAGTTCGCGGAGCGTGGTGGGCGAATGCGCAATACGCAGATCGGCGTCATGTGTCTGGTTCATGGCGGCACGATAGGCGCAGCGCCGGGGCAAATCAAGTTGTTCTTGACATGCAGTCTTATGGTATACCAACATACAGCCACAAAGCAGGAGGCTCCGATGGCAGCACAGATTCGCAAGACCTATCTCAATATCGAGACGACGCTGATCGAGGGCGGGCGCGCTGCCCCTGCGCCGCTACGGCTGATCTCGGCGGCGGTCGTGCTGCAAAACCCCTGGGCGGGGCGCGGCTTTGTCGAAGACCTGAAGCCCGAAATCCACGCAATCGCCCCCGAAATCGGCGCGCTGCTGACGGCGATGATCCTGGAGGCTGCGGGCGGCGCCGACAAGGTGGAGGCCTATGGCAAGGCCGCCGTGGTGGGGCTGAATGGCGAGCTGGAACATGCGAACGCGCTGATCCACACGCTGCGCTTTGGCAACCATTACCGGCAGGCGCTTGGGGCCAAAACCTATCTGGCCTTCACCAATGTGCGCGGCCCGGCCAATACGCCCGTCATGATCCCCTTGATGGACAAGCATGACGAGGGCCGCCGCTCGCATTACCAGACGGCGCATTTCTCCATCCCCGATGCGCCGGGCGCGGATGAGATCGTGGTGGCGCTTGGCGCGGCAACGGGTGGCCGCCCGCATCACCGGATTGGCGACCGTTACCAAGACCTCAAGGATCTGGGCCATGATGTCGCGAACCCTGCCTCTGTCTGACGGCGCATCAGTCCGGGTCATCGAAGCAGGGGCGGGCAAGCCCTTGCTGCTGATCCATGGCGTTGGCATGCGGGCCGAGGCCTGGGGGCCGCAGATCGCGGCGCTGGCCGAGCGCTTTCGCGTGATCGCGGTGGATATGCCGGGCCATGGCGAAAGCGACCCGCTGCCCGGCGATCCGCGCCTGCCCGATTTTGTGGCTTGGGCGGCGCGGGTGATTGAGGCTTTAGAGCTTGGCCCGGTCTCGGTGGCGGGGCATTCGATGGGGGCGCTGATCGCGAGCGGGCTGGCGGTGGAGCGCCCCGATCTGGTGGCGCGGGCGGCGCTGCTCAATGGTGTGCATCGGCGCAGCGAAACCGCGCGCGCCGCGGTTCTCGCACGGGCGGCAGAGATTGCCGCTGGCGCTGGCGGGATCGAGGCCCCCTTGGCGCGTTGGTTCGACGACAGCCAGAGCGATTTGCGCGATCAGGTCGCGGGCTGGCTGCGCGGCGTGTCGCCTGCGGGCTATGCCGCCGCCTATCGCGCCTTTGCCGAGGGGGATGGCGTCTATGCCGAACGACTTGGTGCGGTGCGCTGTCCGCTGCTGGTGCTGACCGGCGATGGCGACGCCAATTCCACGCCCGAGATGACCCGCGCCATGGCCGCCATGGCCCCCCATGGCCGCGCCGTGGTGATCGCGGGGCATCGCCATATGGTGAACCTGACCGCCCCAGAGGCGGTCACCGCAGAATTGCAGCGTTGGCTGGAAACCGAGGAGACATTGGCATGAACGCCCCCCTTGATCCACGCGCCCCCCTTGATCCACGCGCCTTGCGCGATGCGTTCGGCTGTTTCATGACCGGGGTGACCGTGGTCACCACGTTGGACGATCAAGGCAAGCCCTTGGGCTTTACAGCCAATTCCTTCTCCTCGGTCTCGCTCGATCCGCCGCTTTTGCTGGTGTCGATCGCCAATCGCTCGGCCAATCTGGAGCAGTTCAGCACCGCCAAGGGCTTTGCCGTGAACATTCTGGCCGAGGGGCAAAAGGATGTTTCGGCCACCTTCGCCCGCCCGTCCGAAGATCGGTTCGCCAGCGTCTATTGGCGGCACGGGCCGGTGGGATCGCCGCTGATTGCGGAGGTCTCGGCCTGGTTCGATTGCACCATGGAACAGGCCATCCCGGCGGGAGATCACACGATCCTTCTGGGCCGGATCGGCGCCTTTGAGGCCAATGCCCATCCCGGCCTTGGCTATTACCGCGGGGCCTATGTGACGCCCGCTGCCACCGCCACGCAACTGCCCGCCGGGCCGGATGTGGTGCTGTCGGCCATCCTTCAGGCCGAAGGCAAGGTGCTGCTGGTGGATGACGGGCGCGGCGGGCTTTCGGTGCCAATGGCCCGCGTGGGCCGCGACGGTGTGCAGGCGGCGCTGTCTGCGCTGTTTACCAGCCTGAACATTCAGGCCGAGGCCGGTTCGGTTTACGCCGTTTATGAGGATGCCAGACTGGGCACCCAGCACCTCGCCCTGCGCTGCCCCGCACAGACGGGCACCCCCGCCAAGGGTGCTTTTGTCGATCTTTCGCCGGAAGGCATGGCCGATGTCACCGACCCGGCGCTGCGCAGCATGTTGCAGCGCCTGGCCGAGGAAACCCGAATGGGCAATTACGGCACCTATTTCGGCACACATGAACAGGGACGCGTGCAACCTATCGCGGAAGGACAGAACTGATGAAATTCTCGCTTTTCATCCATATGGAGCGTGTGTCGGCGGAAGACGACCAGAAGCGGCTCTATGACGAGATGATCGAGCTGTGCCGCATCGCCGATGAGGGTGGCATGCATGCCATCTGGACGGGCGAGCATCACGGCATGAACTTCACCATCGCGCCGAACCCCCTGCTCAATCTGGTGGATCTGGCGCGGCGCACCAGGAATGTGCGCCTTGGCACCGGCACGGTGATTGCACCCTTCTGGCACCCGATCCGGCTGGCGGGCGAGGCGGCGATGGCCGATATCATCATGGATGGACGGCTGGAGCTGGGCATTGCGCGCGGGGCCTACAGCTTTGAATATGAGCGCCTGATGCCGGGCCTCGATGCCTGGGGCGCGGGTGGCCGCATGCGCGAGCTGATCCCGGCGGTGAAGGCGCTATGGGCGGGTGATTACGAACATGCGGGCGAATACTGGAAATTCCCGAAAACCACCGCCTCGCCCAAGCCGCTGCAATCTGATGGCCCGCCGATCTGGGTGGCGGCGCGCGATCCCAACAGCCATGAGTTTGCCGTGTCGCAGGGCTGCAATGTGCAGGTCACGCCGCTGCATCTGGGCGATGAGGAGGTGGTCAGCCTGATGGAGCGGTTCAACGCTGCCTGTGCGGCCAATCCGCAGGTGCCGCGCCCGAAAATCATGGTGCTGCGCCATGCCTATGTGGCCGACAGCGAGGCCGACGCGCAATTGGCCGCGCAGGAGATCAACAGGTTCTATTGCTATTTCGGCGCGTGGTTCAAGAACGAACGCCCAATCTCGCAGGGCCTCATTCAAGAGCTGTCCGAGGCCGAAATTGCCGCGCATCCGTTCTATTCGGCGGCAGCCATGCGCAAGAACCAGATCATTGGCGAAGCACCCGAGGTGATCGAACGCATCAAGGGTTACGAGGCCTTGGGTTATGACGAGTTCAGCTTCTGGATCGACACCGGCATGAGCTTTGCGCGCAAAAAGGCTTCGCTGGAGCGGCTGATCCGCGACGTGATGCCCGCTTTCGCCTAACCACAGGAACGCCCGATGGACCGTTTTCAGCACTATATCGACGGCGCTTTCGAGGATGGCACGGCCAGCTTTGAAAGCCTTGATCCGGCGACGGGCGCACCTTGGGCGAAAATGCCAATGACGGGGGCCGCCGATGTGGACCGGGCGGTCGCGGCGGCGCATCAGGCGTTCACCTCGGGCGCTTGGCCCGCGATGACGGCCACCGCGCGCGGCAAACTCCTGCACAAGCTGGCCGATCTGGTGCAGGCAGCGGCCCCGCGTCTGGCTGCGCTGGAGACCCGCGATACCGGCAAGATCATCCGCGAAACCTCGGCCCAGATTGCCTATGTGGCGGAATATTATCGCTATTACGCGGGGCTCGCTGACAAGATCGAGGGCGCGCATCTGCCCATCGACAAGCCGGATATGGAGGTTTGGCTGCGCCGCGAACCCGTGGGCGTGGTGGCGGCGATTGTGCCATGGAACAGCCAGCTGTTCCTCTCGGCGGTGAAGATCGGCCCGGCTTTGGCGGCGGGGTGCACCCTGGTGGTGAAAGCGTCCGAGGATGGCCCGGCCCCGCTCTTGGAATTTGCGCGGCTGGTGGATCAGCCCGTGGGGATTCATCGTGAATTGATGACGGCTGCTGCGATGTAGATCATTGCT
>CALKAA010000495.1 GCA_937983495.1 uncultured Gemmobacter sp.
GCTTGTTGGCCATGTAGTTTTTCATGATATCGACCAGCGCCTTGTTCGCGGTCTTCTCGCGGCCCGCGAATTCGTCAAAGGCCACGACATCCCAGAAACCGACCAACCCAATCCGCCCGTTCGAATTGTTCACAAAGAGCTTGGGCACAGTGACTTCACCACCCGAGATAAGCTGACCGTGCGGCGAGAACTCGGAATAGATATGCGATTTTCCCGTGCCCTTGGGGCCGAGCTCAATGATATTGTAGTTCCGTTCCACAAAGGGGATCAGCCGCATCAGCTGCAAGAGCTTTGACCGCCGACCAAAGACCGCCGGGTCGAACCCGATGCTCTGCATCAGCAGGTCGATCCATTCCTCGGTGGTGAACTGATCGCGTGCCTCGCGGTAGCTGTCATAATCCACCCGGGCGATCTGGATCGGCTTCAGCGTGTCGATGATCCAGGGCGAAATCCGGCTATCCTCGGAAAACTCGTATTGCACATCTGCGATGCACCAGATGCCCGTCACCAGCAGCTTTGGATGCGCCTTGACGGTGGCGCTGTCGATTGCCACACGCTTGATCCCGAGGTTCTCGAACACCGCCTCATAGGCGTCGGTCTTCTCATTGAGTGCCACACTGACCTGATCGATGACCTTGTGGCGGCCCCGCTCCTTTATGGTCGACTGAACAAGGCCGGCCTCGGAGCGGTGGACATAATGCTTGCGCAGAATATCCTTTACCGTCTCGATACCGGTCGCAATCGAGGCCTCATCATCGGTCGCGCAATACTGACCAAGCAGATATTCCAGCACATAACCGGGCACGATGGCATTGCCCCGCACCGCTTTCACAAGATCCTTACGGACCACGAAACCGGCGAAATGGGCGTTGATCTTGTCATCAAGGCTGGACATCGGCACCTCAGAAATCGAAATCTGTGCTGATCCCGCGCTTCAGCAACAAAGGCTGAACGGCGTGATCCTCGTAATGGCTGGTATTCCCGATCCGCATCTGCAGCTTCAGGAAAACCGTCTGGTCGTTATAGGTTTCCGCCGCCCGGTTCAGCAGGAAACGCCGCGGCATCTCGCGCTCGCGCGGGTTGTCCGAGATGAAATCGAACATCAAATCCGCCTCATCCGAAATCAGCACCCCATCCCCGGCGAAAATCGCCGCGCGGAGTTGCCGCGCCTGCAGCTTCTCGGTCATCGGCTCAAGTTGGTAGAATGTGATCTGGATCTGGCTGGTGGTGATCTGCGCGCGCGCCGGCGGCACGATCTGAACCGTGACCTGTCCGACGTCTTCCTTGCGCTGCTTACCCACGCGCAGGACCGGGAGCACGATCTCTTGCAGGCTGGCGCCACCATGAACATAACGGCTGCCCGATCCCTTCACCCGCAAGCGGTTGATCGAATTCGGGATCAGCACCTCATGATCACCCGCAAGACCGAGCTGGGCGGCGGTGAATTTCTTCATCCCGGCGCCAGATGTCAGATCGCGCCCGATCACAAAGCGCCGGTTCCTGACTGCGATCCGACCTTCAGGCTCTGAAATCGCGAAACCGCTCTCTTCAAGCGCGCGATGTTGCCAGAGAAACCCGTGATCCGCCGTGATCAGAATATTCGAGAAATTTGCCGAGGTAAGCTTGCGCACCAGCTTGACCAGATCCTTGATGGCAGATCGGAAGAGCGTCGTGTAGGG
>CALKAA010000496.1 GCA_937983495.1 uncultured Gemmobacter sp.
ACCGCGCCGCGCAAGCCGCACAGGCCATGGGGCGGGGGCCGGGTTGGGCTGCGGTTGGGGCGATCGTCACCTTGGCCGTTGCGGGGTCGATCTGGCTCTATCAGGATCGGCTCGGTGCGCCCGGCTATCCTGATATGCCCCTTGCCGCGCGCCTCGCACAGGCCGAGGCCACGCGCGCCAACCGCCCCGGTCAAGCCCTGGCCGAGGCCGACATGCCCGCCCCTGCCACGGCAGCCCCGGTGGATGCGGAGTTTGCCGCTCTGATGGACAAGCTGCGCAGCACAGTGGCTGCCCGCCCCGACGATATGCGCGGCCTTGAATTGCTGGCTCAGAACGAGGCACGTCTTGGCAATTTCGCGGCGGCCCATGCGGCACAGACCAAACTGATCGCAACCAAGGGTGAAGCCGCCACAGCCGAGGACCACGCGGCACTGGCCGAAATGCTGATCCTTGCGGCAGGCGGTTACATCTCGCCCGAGGCCGAAGCCGCGCTGCAAGCCGCGCTGACACGCGATTCTCAGAATGGCAGTGCGCGGTTTTATTCCGGGCTGATGCTCATCCAGACCGGGCGCCCGGATCTGGCCTTTCCGATCTGGCGCGAACTTCTGGAGCACTCTCCCCCCGATGCGCCTTGGGTCGCCCCGATCCGGCGTGACATCGCGGAACTGGCCCAGGTGGCGGGCGTGCGCTATGATCCGCCGCAAGCCGCGATGCCCGGCCCGGACGCAGCCGCGGTCGAGGCTGCATCCGGCATGGAAGACGGGGATCGGCAGGCCATGATCGAGAGCATGGTGGAGCAACTCAATGACCGTCTCGCCCGCGAGGGCGGCAGCGCGGCGGAATGGGCGCGCTTGATCACTTCTTTGGGAGTATTGGGCCAGACGGACCGCGCCCGCGCCATTTATCACGAGGCACAGACCCGCTTTGATGGCCGGGCCGAGGATCTGGCAGAACTGGCCGCTGCGGCCCAGCAGGCCGGGGTCGCAGAATGAGCTTTGAGGACGCGCAGGATTTCATCACAGCTCTCCCCCGCAGCGGTGCGCTCGCGGGCCTGGATCTGGGAACCAAGACCATCGGCGTGGCGATTTCCGATGTGATGCGCGGCGTGGCGACGCCCGCGCAAACCATCCGGCGCGAGAAGTTCACTCTGGATGCCGAGGCGCTGCTGAAGCTGCTGAGCATGCGCGAGGTGGCGGGAATCGTCATCGGCCTGCCACGGAACATGGATGGCTCTGAAGGCCCGCGCGCGCAATCCACCCGCGCCTTCATCCGCAACCTCGAGAAGCTGACCGCGCTGCCCGTGCTGTTCTGGGATGAGCGGCTTTCGACCGTGGCCGCCGAACGCGCGTTGCTGGAGGCGGATACGTCGCGGAAACGTCGCGCCGAGGTGATCGACCATGTGGCCGCCGGGTTTATCTTGCAAGGCGCGCTGGATCGTCTGGCGCATATCCGGCGGGAGGCTGCGCGCGATGACGGATGAGATCTGGAAACGGGCCGAGATCGAAAGCCCCTGCGTGAAGATCTGCGTGATCCACCCCGAGGCGCGGCTCTGCGTCGGCTGCTATCGCTCCATCGACGAAATCGGCACTTGGTCGCGCCTGACGGCGGAGGCGCGGCAAGGCATCATGGCAGACCTGCCCGCGCGGGCCGGAAGGCTGACCAAGCGCCGTGGTGGCCGCGCGGCACGGATGCAGGACTGACCGATTTTTCGTCGAAAAATCGTAACGCTCTCATGGCTGCAAAAGCCAGTCCGAGACATGCGGCACTAGCGGACGGAAATAGGAGATCATCCGTCCCTCGGGCGGTGCGGTCGCCCCATCGGCCCAGGGGGCCACGCCATGCAGGGTCAGCCGGTGCATCAGGATGGCCTCTCCCGGCTGACTGGGCAGTTCCACCCGACGGCAACGGGTAAAAATCTCTTTGCGCGCAGCGACATAGGCGTCAGTGATGTCCACCTCACCCCAGCGTTCGGGCGAATGGGGCGCGAGCGTCGCGTGCAAGGCCGCCCGCATCACTTCATGACTGCCTTCCCAAGCCACCAGCGGTGCCGCCCCTGCGTCACAGCGGCTCAGTGCGATGCCCAGGATCCAGCCATGCGGCTCCACCACCCGGCGGCGCTTGTCGGCATCTGCAATCAGCCCATCCACATGCGCCGCGTCACGATCGCGGCGAAAGGCAAAGGCCGCCGAGCTTTCCGCCTCTGACGGTTGCGGATAGCCGGGGCGGATGACGGAAAGTTGCGCAGGATGCAGAGGCTCGGGTGCCAACCCGACCGCCTGCCATGGAAACGCGGCCCCGTTCAGCGCCCCATCTGGCGTATTGGGCAGGGCATCCACCCCCACAAACCATGTGCCGCCACAACGCCACGGCTCTGGCGAAGTCGCCAGCACCTGCTTGGCCACGGGATACGCGGCCTCGGCCCAGGCCGCAATGTCGGGATGCCGGAACCGGTGCCAGCCTACCATCCGAGCGCCTTGCGCAACATGTTCAGTGCCACCACGATCAGGAACAGCGCGAAGGCCCGCTTCAGAGGCTTCGGGTTCATCGCATGGGCCAGCTTCACCCCTAGCGGCGTGGTCAAAAGCGTCATCGCCACGATCACGGCAAAGGCCGGCAGATTGACCGCGCCAAGCGTCAGCGGCGGGGCGTTCTCGATGCTCATGGTCAGAAAGCCAAGTGCCGAGGGAATGGCGATGATCAGCCCAAAGCCCGAGGCCGTGCCAACTGCGCGGTGAATGGGCATGCCATAAAGCGTCATCATCGGCACACCAAAGGTGCCGCCCCCGATGCCCATCAGCACCGACAGAAAGCCCAAGCCGCCACCCATGGCCCATTTGCCGGGGCCTGAGGGCAGCGCCTCGGCCAGCCGCCACTCAGCGCGGCCAAAAGCCATCCACAGCCCGGCCAGCAAGCCAAGCCCACCAAAGACGAGTTGCAGCGTGACCGATTTCAACCGCGTCGCCAGAAAGAACCCGGCCACCGCGCCAAGCGCAATCGCCGGGGCCCAGGCCTTCAGCAGCGCCCAATCCACCGCGCCCTTGCGATCATGCGCCCGGACCGAGCGCAGGGCCGTGGCCATGATGGTGGCGAGCGAGGTGCCAAGGCAAACCTGCATCAACTGCGGCCCGTCAAAGCCCAGATGCGCGAAGGTGTAAAAGAATGCCGGCACCAGCACGATGCCGCCCCCCACACCCAACAGGCCCGCGATCACCCCGGCAATGCCGCCGATCACGATCAACAACAAGAGCATCGGCAGATAGGTGGTAATCTCGGCCATGGGGTTCTCTCGCAATGTCTGGTCGCGGTCTGGTCGCGATATCTTGCCGCCACGCTATGCGCTGGCAGCAAAACCTTCCAGAGGCGGATTGCAGCGGGGTGTGGAAAAGAGTAGCGGTAACCCTTCATCTGAAATCGGTTTCACCTCATGTCAGCCTCATTTCTGCGCCCTGCCCTCGTGCTGGGGCTTCTGTCAGCCGTTGGCCCCTTTGCCATCGACATGTATCTGCCCGCCATGCCCGAGATCGGTGCCGATCTGGGGGCAGGCATTCCGGCGATGCAGGGCACGATCATCAGCTATTTCATCGCCTTCGGGCTGGCGCAGTTGATTTATGGGCCATGGGCCGATCAGGCCGGGCGCAAGGTGCCGCTCTATGCCGGGCTGATGATCTTCCTGCTGGGAACCGTGATCTGCACTTTTGCCCCCAATACCGAGGCCCTGCTGGCCGGGCGCTTTGTTCAGGGCCTGGGCGGTGCCGCTGTCATGGTGGTGCCTCGCGCGGTGATCCGCGATCTGTCTACCGGGCATGAGGCGACACGGATGATGGCGGCGATCATGATGGTGATCTCGGTCTCGCCCTTTCTTGCGCCGCTGGTGGGTGCCGGGTTGATGGCCGTGGCGGGCTGGCGCGCGATTTTCGGGGCGCTGGTGATTGCGACCTTCGCATCCTTGTTGATGACCCGGTTCTTGCTGGAGGAAACCCTGCCCCGCGAAAGCCGCCAGCCGATGTCGCTCAAGGCCACGCTGGCCGGTGCGCGGCATCTGCTGAGCCATAAGGGCTTCATGGCACTGACCTTTCTGGGCGGCTTCGGCATGGCGAGCTTCTTTGTGTTCCTCGCCTCGGCCTCCTTCGTCTATGCGCAGGATTTCGGCCTCAACCCCACGCAATTCTCGCTGGCCTTCGCGCTGAATGCGCTTGGTTTCTTTTCGGCCTCGCAAGTGGCGGCGCGTCTGGGCCTGCGTTTTGGCGCGCAAAAGGTGATGGTCTGGGCCACCTGCGGCTTTGCGGCTTTTGCCATCGGGCTGTTTGGGATTGCGCTGATGGGCGGGGCAACGCTGTGGGTGACCGTGGCGGGGCTGTTCCTCGCCAATGCCTGCCTTGGCCTTGTGATCCCCACCGCCATGGTGATGGCGCTGGAGGAACACGGGCCGATTGCAGGCTTGGCCTCCTCGCTGGGGGGCACGATGCAGATGCTGGCGGGCGGCGTGATGATCGCGGCAGCCAGCCCGTTCTTTGATGGCAGCGTGACCCCGATGCTGGGCGCGATTGCGCTATGCGCCGGGCTGGCACTGGTTCTCGCGCTGGTGGTGGCGCGGCTGCCCGCCGTTCAGGCCCCCGGCACCTCTGCCAGCGGCACCTCTGCCAAGGCCTGATCCAGCA